>JAFAFY010000127.1 GCA_023423235.1 Pseudomonadota bacterium | reverse complement strand
CCACCTGCATCTCGGCCAACAATGTCATCTGCCATGGCATCCCGAGCGACGCCAAGGTGCTCAGGGACGGCGACATCATCAATATCGATGTCACCGTCATCAAGGATGGTTGGCATGGCGATACCAGCCGCATGTACTTCGTCGGCACGCCGTCGGTGATGGCGCGGCGCCTGGTCGAGGTGACGCGCGAGGCGATGTGGCGCGGCATCCATGCGGTGCGGCCGGGCGCGACGCTTGGCGACGTGGGCGCGGCGATCCAGAAGTACGCCGAGGCCGAGCGTTTCAGCGTGGTGCGCGAGTACTGCGGCCACGGCATCGGCAAGGTCTACCACGACGAGCCGCAGGTGCTGCACTACGGCACGCCCGGCAGTGGCGTGGTGCTGAAGGAAGGCATGACCTTCACCATCGAGCCGATGATCAATGAGGGCACGCGCTTCACCAAGGTGCTGCCCGACGGCTGGACCGTGGTCACCAAGGACCGCAAGCTCTCGGCGCAGTGGGAGCACACCGTGGCGGTGACCGCAGACGGCGTCGACGTGCTGACCCGGATCCCCGGCGACGACAACGACGCCTGGCTCTGACGATGCCCGGCCGCGCCGCCCCTCCGGCCCCCGACGCCGATTGCGGTGACGCGGCCTGGGTCGCGGATGCGCGCGCCGCGCTGGCCACGCACGACGCGCGCCTGGTGCAGGGCTTCGACGCCGGCCAGCACATCGACCGCCTGCTGGCGTCGCGCGCCAACGCGGTGGATGGCTGGGTGCGCAAGGCCTGGGCGCGCTGCATTCCCGGCGACGCGCCGTTGGCGCTGTTCGCCGTCGGTGGTTACGGCCGCGGCGAGCTGTTCCCGCACTCGGATATCGACCTGCTGGTGGTCGGCGAACCCGAAGTGCAGGCCGCCCATGCCGATGCGATCTGCCGCATGCTGGCGTTGCTGTGGGATCTCGGCCTGCCGGTCGGACACGCGGTGCGCAGCTTCGCCCAGTGCACCGAGGCCTGCGAGGACGTGACCGTGCTGACCGCCCTGCTGGAGGCACGGCCGTTGCTGGCCAGCCTGGCGGAAGTACGCGCATTGATGGACGCGATCTCCGACACGAAGGTATGGCCGGCTGCGGATTTCTTCCACGCCAAGCGCCGTGAGCTGGAAGTCCGCCATGCGCGTTATGGCGACACCGCCGACAACCTGGAGCCCAACATCAAGGATGGCCCCGGCGGGCTGCGCGACGTGCAGAACCTGCGCTGGATGGCGCGGCGGGTGCTGGGTGTCTACAGCACCGAGGAGCTGATCGCGCTGGGCCAGTTGGGCGTCGACGAGCACGCCACGCTGGAACGCGAGCGGCGCACGCTCTCGCGCCTGCGCTTCGGTCTGCACCTGGTCGCCGGCAAGGCCGAGGAGCGGCTGCGCTTCGACTACCAGAAGCTGCTGGCCGCGCGCCTGCACCACGTCGACGAGGCAGACAATGCCCTGGTCGAGAAGATGATGCAGGAGTTCTACCGCAGCGCCGCGGTCGTGCAGCGCATCAGCGAACGCATGCTGCAGCGCTTCGAGGAACAGGGCGAAGGCGAGGGCGAACTGGTGCCCATCGACGCCGAGTTCGGCAGCCAGCGCGGTTACCTCGTCGCACGCGACGATGTCTGGCCGGGCGGTGATATCGCCCGCGTGTTCGACCTGTTCGCAGTCTGGGCGGACCATCCGAAGTTGCGCGGCCTGCACTCGCAGACCGCGCGTGCGCTGGCCGAGTCGCTGCATGCGCTGCCGTCGTGGCGCAACGCCACGCCCGGGTTGCGCGAGCAGTTCATGGCACTGCTGCGCGGGCCCACGCCGGTGCGCACGCTCGAACGTCTTGCCCGGCTGGGCGTGCTGGGAGTGTGGATCCCCGAGTTCGCCAGCGTCACCGGGCGCATGCAGTTCGACCTGTTCCACGTCTACACCGTGGACCAGCACACGCTGGCGGTGCTGCGCAACATGGCCAGCTTCGCCTCCGAGGCACCGGACCCGCGCTTCTCCACCGCGCACGAGGTCTGGCCGCAGCTGCGCAAGCCGGAGCTGCTGCTGATCGCCGGGCTGTTCCACGACATCGGCAAGGGCCGTGGTGGCGACCATTCGGAACTGGGCGCGGTCGATGCGCGCGCGTTCTGCGAGGGTCATGGCCTGGGCGAGAGCGACACCGCCCTGGTCGAGTGGCTGGTACGCCGGCACCTGTTGATGTCGACCAGCGCGCAGAAGCTCGACATCTCCGATCCCGCGGTGATCCACAGATTCGCCACCGAGGTCGCCGATCGCGAGCGCCTGGACTACCTGTACCTGCTGACCTGCGCCGATATCGCAGGCACCTCGCCCAAGCTGTGGAACGCGTGGAAGGACCGGCTGCTGACCGACCTGCGCACGGCCACGCGCCTGGCGCTGCGACGCGGGCTGGAACACCCGGTCGCGGCGGTGGAGCGCATCGCCGAGGCCCGCGACCGCGCCCGCGGCCTGCTGTCGGCGCATGGCGTGGACGACGCCGAGGCCGACCTGTTGTTCCGGCGCATGCCGGAGGAGAGCTTCCTGCGCGGGCGCGCCGACCAGGTGGTGTGGCAGGCGCTGGCGCTGCGCGAGGCCGGCGACAACGCCGTGGTGGTGCGCGTACGCCGGCTCGCCGCCGGGGCGCAGGCGCTGGAGGTGTTTGTGCATTCGCCCGACCGCGACGGCCTGTTCTCGGCCATCGTCACCAGCCTCGATCGGCTGGGTCTGGCGATCCAGCAGGCGCGCGCGCTGGACGGGCCCGGCGGCACCATCTTCGACATGTTCCAGGTGCTGCCGATCGACCCGCGGCAGGCGCTGGAGTTGCCGGCGATCGAACGCAAGCTGGCCACGGTGCTGTCGGGCTCGCTCGACCTGCGCCCGGCGCGGCGCGCGCAACCGCGGCACCTGCGGCATTTCCGGGTGGCGCCGCTGATCGAGTTCAACACCAGTGCGGACGGCCGGCGCACGGTGTTCAGCCTGGTCTGCACCGACCGCCCCGGCCTGCTGGCCGACATGGCCTACGTGCTGCGGCAGAACATGATCCGCGTGCACGACGCGCGCGTGGCCACGTTCGGCGAGCGCGTCGAGGACGTGTTCCGCATCAGCAGCAACGGCCATCCGCTCGACCAAGCTGCGCAGGACGAACTGCGCGGGGCGCTGCTCGCCTCGATCGACGGCGACATGGCACGATAGCGCCCCCAGTTTTCCCGGATACGCCGCCATGACCGACGCCAGCACGCTGCAGGCCACCATCGAGGACGCCTTCGCGCGCCGCGCCGAGTTGACTGCCGCCGAGATCGGCGACGTGGTCGCGCCCGCGGTCGAGCAGGCCATGCAGGGCCTGGAATCGGGCGACCTGCGGGTGGCCGCGCCGTGCGCAGACGGCGGCTGGCAGGTCAACGAGTGGTTGAAGAAGGCGGTGCTGCTGTATTTCCGGGTCAACGACATGGCGGTGATCGATGCCCGGCCGGCGCCGTTCTGGGACAAGGTCGAGGCGCGTTTCGCCGGCTTCGACGCGGCGAAGTTCAAGGCCATGGGCGTGCGCGTGGTGCCGGGCGCGGCGGTGCGCCGGGGTACCTATTTCGGCCGTGACGTGGTGCTGATGCCGAGCTTCGTCAACATCGGTGCGTACGTGGGCGAGGGCACGATGGTCGATACCTGGGCGACGGTCGGTTCCTGCGCGCAGATCGGCCGCCACGTGCACCTGTCGGGCGGCGCCGGCATCGGCGGCGTGCTGGAGCCGCTGCAGGCCAGCCCGACGATCATCGAGGACCACTGCTTCATCGGCGCACGCTCGGAGGTGGTCGAAGGCGTCGTCGTCGGCCACCACAGCGTCATCGGCATGGGCGTCTTCATCGGCCAGTCGACCCGCATCTACAACCGCGCGACCGGCGAGATCAGCTACGGCTACGTGCCGCCGGGCAGCGTGGTCGTGTCCGGCCAGTTGCCGGCAAAGGACGGCTCGCACTCGCTGTACTGCGCGGTGATCGTCAAGCAGGTCGACGAGAAGACCCGCAGCAAGACCAGCGTCAACGAGTTGTTGCGTGGTCTGGCGGACTGAGGTCCGGCGCGGCCTGCGGTCCGCTGTATTGCGTGCCGTCGCGACGATCGGCATCGGGGCAGTGCTTTCCGGCTGTGCGACATCGGAACCTGCCTGGCTGAACCTGTCGTTCTCCAGCTACGCAAGCACCCCGGTCGTGCTCACCGGCTACCGGCTCAACGGCCAGACGCCGGCGATGCCGCCGGTGCCGGATCTGGTGGCGGGCATTGCGGACGTGGAATGGCCGCGGGTAGGTAACGGCCTGTATTCGCTGGTCTATCCACGCGGCGAGGATCCGGAGGTACTGGCGATCGAACTCGAATGGGTGGAACTGCTGAGCGGGCGTGCCTGGCGCGTCGAGGCGCACGTTCCCATCGCGTCGCTGTCCGGCGAAGCCGGGCAGCGCGCCGACATCATGCCGATCTTCGGGCCGGACGGCCTGGTGGTCATCTCGTCCGATCCAGTGCCGACGACCACGGGGCCCGAGCCGGTCGTCGATGTGCTTCGGCTCTGCGGAACCCGCGTGCCCGAAGCCGATCAGGCGGATACCCGTGTGTTCGACGAGGTGATCGGCGTCGTCGACTGGAAGGCGTGGTGGCGCTCGCCCGAGGCGATCCGCTCCGCATCGACCCGCTCCGAATGCACGGCGGCGGACGACAGCCCCCACCCCGGGTCCGATGATCATCCCGACCCTGTATCGACGGAGCGACTGCAATGACGATTCTCTACGGCCTCAAGAACTGCGACACCTGCAGGAAGGCGTTGAAGTGGCTCGACCGCTTCGGCATCGCGCACACGTTCGTGGACTATCGCGATGCCAAGCCCACACCGGAGACGCTGGTCGAATGGGCCGGCAAGCTCGGCGGCTTCGAGGCGATGGTCAACAAGTCCTCGACGACCTGGCGCCAGTTGCCGGACAACCGCAAGGCAGCGGCCAGCGATGCCGAGTGGAAGCTGTTGCTGCGCGAGTATCCGCAGCTGATCCGGCGGCCGGTCGTGGTCACCGACGACGGCACCGTCACCCAGGGCTTCTCCGACAACGGCTTCAAGAAGCGGTTCGGTATCGCCTGAGCGTGCAGGCGGCGGTGGCCCGTTACGATGGCGGGCATTGCCCCGGCCCTGGATACCTGTCGACATGAGCGTCGTCCTCGACCTTACCCGTGCGTTGATCGCCCGCCCGTCGGTCACCCCCGACGACGCCGGCTGCCAGGCGCTGATCGCCGCGCGCCTGCAGCAGGCCGGTTTCACTTGCGAGTCGCTGCGCTTCGGCGCGGTCGACAATCTCTGGGCGACGCATGGCAGCGGCGGTCCGGTGCTGGTCCTGCTGGGCCACACCGACGTGGTGCCGCCCGGTCCGCGCGAGGCCTGGGCATCGGACCCGTTCGTGCCCGAAGTCCGCGAGGGCGTGCTGTATGGGCGTGGCGCGGCCGACATGAAAAGCGGGGTGGCCGCCTTCGTGGTCGCGGCCGAACAGTTCGTGGCCGCGCACCGCGGGCACAGCGGCACGCTGGCGCTGCTGCTGACCTCCGACGAAGAGGGCGATGCGATCGACGGCGTGCGCCGGGTCGCGCAGGTCTTCCGCGAGCGCGGCACGCACATCGACTGGTGCATCACCGGTGAGCCCTCGTCGACCGAAGTGCTGGGCGACCTGCTGCGGGTCGGTCGCCGTGGCAGCCTGTCGGCCACGCTGACGGTGCAGGGCGTGCAAGGCCACGTGGCCTATCCCGACAAGGCCCGCAATCCGATCCATACCGCCGCGCCTGCCTTGGCGGCATTGGCTGCGCACCACTGGGACGACGGTTTCGACGCGTTCCCACCGACCAGCCTGCAGATCAGCAACATCGCCGCAGGCACCGGCGCCAACAACGTCATCCCGGGCACGCTGACCGCGCAGTTCAACCTGCGCTACAACCCGCGCTGGGATGCGCCCGCGCTGGAGGCCGAAGTCGCTGCGCTGCTCGATGCCCATGGTCTGGACTACCGCCTGGCCTGGCACCGCAGCGGCGAGCCCTTCCACACCCCCGAAGGTCCACTGCGCGCCGCCGCGCGCGAAGTGCTGACCCGTTTCGCCGGCGTGCCGCCGGAGGAAAGCACCGGCGGCGGCACCTCGGATGCGCGCTTCATCGCGCCGCTGGGCGCGCAGTGCATCGAGATCGGCCCGGTCAACGCCAGCATCCATCAGGTCGACGAACACATCCGCGTCGCCGACCTCGACGCACTGCCGGCCCTGTATCGCACGCTGATCGAACGGCTGTTGCCGGTGCCGGCACAGGGCTGATCGGGACGACACCTGCCGCTGCGCAGTTGGATCCGGCGCGGCGACGGCGGCAGGAGGCAGGGTTGCGTCCGCCGCCCTGGCAGGGATGTCCGTTCCATCGGCCTGCGTCACGCCCGTGCCCAGATGTGAAAACTGGTTTTCGCCAACCATCCACGCGCGCGGGTGCATGCTGCGTGGCAGCCACGAACAACTGAGGAATGCCCTGATGTCCGCCGACACCCTGGTGGTCGCCTGCCCCCACTGCCATACCCGCAACCGCATTCCGCGCGCCCGGCTGCGCGAAGCGCCGGTCTGCGGCCATTGCCACAAGCCATTGTTCCCCGGCGTGCCGTTCGCGCTCGATGCCGGCAGTTTCGATGCCCACGCGCTGAAGTCCGACCTGCCGTTGCTGGTGGATTTCTGGGCGCCGTGGTGCGGGCCGTGCCGGATGATGGCCCCGGCGTATGAGCAGGCCGCCGCGCAGCTCTCGCCCGACTGCGTGCTTGCCAAGGTGGACACCGAGGCCCAGCCGGCGCTGGGCAGCCGCTTCGGCATCCGCAGCATCCCGACCCTGGTGTTGTTCGCTGGCGGCCGCGAACTCGCGCGCCAGTCCGGCGCCATGCCGGCGCAGGCCATCGTGCAGTGGGTGCGCAGCCAGCTGCCAGCCTGATGCCGACAAGCAACCCCGGCTTTGCTTGGGGACTGCAAGGGTTTGACATTTCCGGCAGTTGGCCTTGAGCCCTTCTGCCGAGGACGGGGTGAAGATGCACGCTTGCGAGCCATTGGCTCGCCTGGCGATGCGCGCCCCTGCGCCCGCGCGGAGTTGGGGTGAGGGCGCGATACGGGCGCGGCGATCGGGGTTGGCAGCCATGCTGCGCCCTCATCCGAGCCTTCGGCGCACTTCTCCCCCGTGCGGGAGAAGGGAAAGGCGCTGCCGCCTTCAGGCGGCCCCCGGTTTGATTGCCCCCATCGAGGGGCTCGCTACCAAAGCCCCCGGCTCTACCGGGGGATACTTGCCGGGCCGATTAACTGCTGAAATCGGGAAATTCGAACCGGATTTCGCGCCAGGCGGGATCCGCGGCCGGGTAGAAGCCCTGGGCGTAGGCGCGAGCGAACCATGGCGCGGCGGCTTCGCGCGGCAGGTCCGGCATCCATTCGCGGACGATCAACAGACCGGCGAAATACATGCCGAACACGTTGCCCTTGTCGGCGGCGCGGCGGAAGCAGTCCATCGCCGCGGCCTGGTCCTGTTCCACGCCGGCGCCCAGGTGTCGCAACAGCCCGAGATCCACCAGCGCCTCGGCATCGCCACGGGCGGCGTCGCGCGCCACCGCGTCGGCGAGATCCTGCACCGCCGCCCGCGACTCCGCGGTGTCCGGCTGGTCCCAGCCCGGCAGGCCGCCGATCTGCTTGCGGGCCGATGCGAGGGTGAAGACATTGCCGTCGACCATCGCATGGCGCAGTTGCCAGCGGGCGGCAAGCCGAGTGTCGCCGTCGTGCCGGTAGGTGTCGGCCAATGCCAGCATCGCCGCGCCCGAGCCATGCGCGGCGGCGCGGTGCAGCCAACGCTTCGCCGCCGCCGGGCGGGACTTGCGCATCGGCGCCTCTGTGGCCAGGCGCCCGGTCGTCTCGATGCCGGCCAGTTCCAGTTCGGCCCTTGCCACCCAGCTGTCGACCGGACGGTGGCGTGCCGCGCGCCTGAGCCAGTGCTCGGCGCGCCAGTCTCCGCGGGCGCGGTAATGCGCTGCGAGCTGGAATGCCGCCTCGGCATCGCCATGCCGCGCGGCGGTTTCCAGCGCCAAGGTTTCCGGTGTCGGATCGGCAGGCGTTGGCTGGACGGGGGTTGCGCAGGCAGCGAGCAGGAGCGGCGACAGCAGCCACGCATGCCGCGGGCGCCAGGGATGAGAGCGATCCATGCGAGGCCTCTAGGGATGATCGCGCGAGTATAGGTGTCGAGGTTGCGCACGAAACCGTTGCGCGGCGCGCGCGATGCCGTTAGCTTGCAGGGCATGTCGGTCCTCTGCTCCAGCAACAACCGCAATCGCAACAATCTGCGCGCGAATCTTCGCGCGCGGCCGATGCGGACGTGCGACCAGGCGTAGACCCACAGAAATACGCGCCAGGATTCCCGGAACCCGCATCGCAAGATGCGGGTTTTTTCATGTCCGGTCCCCAGGCGCGCCTGCGTTTCCGTTATCCAACCAGGAGCTGCACCATGTGTTCGATCTTCGGCATTTTCGGCCTGCAACCGGGCGACGACCTTGGCGCGCTGCGTCGCCAGTCGCTGGAACTCTCGCAGCGGCAGCGCCACCGCGGGCCCGACTGGAGCGGGGTCTACGTCGACGACGGCGCGATCCTGGTGCACGAGCGGCTGGCAATCGTCGATCCGGCCGGCGGCGCGCAGCCGCTGCTCTCCGACGACGGCAGCCTGGCGCTGGCGGTCAACGGCGAGATCTACAACCACCGCGAACTCAAGCAGGCGCTTGCCCGGCCCTACGCGTTCCAGACCGAGTCGGACTGCGAGGTGATCAATGCGCTCTACCGCGAGAGCGCCGACGACCCGCAGGGGCCGGCGGCGTTCCTGCAGCGGCTCAACGGCATCTTCGCGTTCGCGTTGTGGGACCGCGCGCGCGGCCGCGCCATCATCGCCCGCGATCCGATCGGCGTGGTGCCGCTTTACTGGGGCCATGACCGCGAGGGCCGCCTGCGCGTGGCCTCGGAGATGAAATCGCTGGCCGACACCTGCGCCGATGTCGCGCAGTTCCCGCCCGGGCACTGGTACGACACCGCCACCGGCACGCTGCAGCGCTACTACCAGCAGCCGTGGCGCGACTACGACGCGGTCGAGGGCGTGGCGGTCACGCCGCAGGACCTGCGCCAGGCGTTCGAGCGCGCCGTGCACCGCCAGCTGATGACCGACGTGCCCTATGGCGTGCTGCTGTCGGGCGGCCTGGATTCCTCGCTGGTGGCCGCGGTCGCCGCGCGTTACGCGCGCCACCGCATCGAGGAGAACGACACCACCGAAGCCTGGTGGCCGCGACTGCATTCGTTCGCCATCGGCCTGACCGGCTCGCCCGACCTGGCCGCCGCCGAGGTCGCCGCCGAGGCGCTGGGCACCGTGCACCACGGCTTCGAATACACCTTCGAGGAAGGCCTGGACGCGCTGCCGTACGTGATCCGCCACATCGAAACCTACGACGTCACCACCATCCGCGCGTCCACGCCGATGTTCCTGCTGGCGCGGCGGATCAAGGCGATGGGCGTGAAGATGGTGCTTTCGGGCGAGGGCAGCGACGAGATCTTCGGCGGCTACCTGTACTTCCACAAGGCGCCGGACGCGCGCGAGTTCCACGACGAACTGGTGCGCAAGCTCGACGCCCTGCACAACTACGACTGCCTGCGCGCCAACAAGTCGATGATGGCCTGGGGCGTGGAGCCGCGGGTGCCGTTCCTGGATGTCGAGTTCCTCGAGGTGGCGATGCGCATGGACGCCGCGCACAAGATGGTCGACCGTGGCGACCCGCGTCGGCGCATGGAAAAGGCGGTGCTGCGCGAGGCCTTCGAGGGCTATCTGCCCGAGGAGATCCTGTGGCGGCAGAAGGAGCAGTTCAGTGACGGCGTCGGCTACGGCTGGATCGACGGGCTCAAAGCGCATGCCGAGGCCCAGGTCAGCGACCGCGAGCTGGCCGCCGCCGCGCGCCGCTTCCCGCACAACCCGCCGCAGACCAAGGAGGCGTACTACTACCGCAGCCTGTTCGAGCAGGCGTTCCCGACGCCGGCCGCGGCCGAGACCGTGCCCGGCGGCAAGTCGATCGCCTGTTCGTCGCCCGCGGCGATCGCCTGGGACGCAGCGTTCGCCAATGCCGCGGACCCGTCGGGCCGCGCGATTGCCGGGGTGCACAACGCGGCGGTCGCCGCCTGAGCCGGCGGCGCGGCGCGACTCACAGGGGGCCGGACATCTTCTCCAGGGTCGCGTCGCGCCACAGCCACTGGTGCACGGCCACCATCGCCACGTGGCCGGCGACGACCGCCAGCAGGGTCCACGCCAGCAGCCCGTGCGACAGGTTGGCCGGCGCCAGCATCCACGCGATCTGCTCGCCCGTCGCCGGGAACAGCGGGATGCCCCAGGGCGCGAATCCGCGTCCGCTGCCGTATTCGCGCAGCAGCGCCACGGCCGGCACGTAGAACATCAGTGCGTACAGCAGCGCGTGTCCGGCGACCGCGGCGCGGCCGACCAGGGTGTGCGGATGCGGCGGCCGCTGGCGCCACTGCGACAGGCCCCAGAGCCCGCGCACCAGGATCAGCAGCATCAACAGCGTGCCGACCGGCTTGTGCGTGCCGACCCAGAACGCGGTGAGCGCGTGGCGGCCGAGCACGAGCTTCACACCCATGCCCAGGAACTGCCAGGCGAACAGCGCCGCCATGCCCCAGTGCAGCAGGCGGGTGATCAGGCCGTAGCGTTGCGGCGAATCCATCCAGCGGGAGGTCATGGCGCGGTATCCGGTAGCGTCGGCAGATGCCGGGGAGGGGAGCGCCACACTTCATCCGCTGTCCCGCGCGATGTCAATCGCAGGAACCGGGCGGCAGTGTGCCGAAGCGGACAGCATGCAGTGCCACGAACCATTGTCCCCCGTACGGGCCGCATGCCGCATAGGCCTTAGACTTGCCGGCAACGCACACCACGAGACACGCACCGTGATCATCCATCCCAAGGTCCGCGGCTTCATCTGCACCACCACGCATCCCACCGGTTGCGCGCTGAACGTCCAGGACCAGATCGCCGCCACCCGCGCCCAGGGCCAGCGCAGCGACGGACCGAAGAAGGTGCTGGTCATCGGCGCCTCCAGCGGCTACGGCCTGGCCGCACGCATCAGCGCCGCGTTCGGTTTCGGCGCCGACACCCTGGGCGTGTTCTTCGAGAAGCCCGGCACCGAGAAGAAGCCCGGCACCGCCGGCTGGTACAACGCTGCCGCCTTCGACCGCGCGGCCAAGGCCGAGGGCCTGTACAGCCGTTCGATCAATGGCGACGCGTTCTCCGACGCCGCGCGCCAGCAGGTCATCGACCTGATCAAGCACGAAATGGGCGGCAAGGTGGACCTGGTGGTCTATTCGCTGGCGTCCCCGGTGCGCAAGCTGCCCGGCAGCGGCGAGCTCAAGCGCTCCGCGCTCAAGCCCATCGGCGAGGCCTACACCTCCAGCGCCATCGACACCAACAAGGACCAGGTCATCCAGGCCACCATCGAGCCGGCCAGCGCGCAGGAGATCGAGGACACCGTCGCGGTGATGGGCGGCCAGGACTGGGCGCTGTGGATCGACGCCCTGGCCGATGCCGGCGTACTGGCGGATGACGCCAAAACCGTTGCTTTCAGCTACATCGGCACCGAGATCACCTGGCCGATCTACTGGCACGGCGCGCTGGGCCGGGCCAAGGTCGACCTCGACGCCACCGCCCGCCGCCTCGACGCCAGGCTGGCGGCGACGGGCGGCCGCGCCAACGTCGCCGTGCTCAAGTCCGTCGTCACCCAGGCCAGCGCGGCGATTCCGGTGCTGCCGCTCTACATCGCCATCGTCTTCAAGGTGATGAAGGAAAAGGGCCTGCACGAAGGCACCATCGAGCAGCTCGACCGCCTGCTGCGCGAGCGCATGTACCGCGCCGACGGCCAGCCGGGCGCACTGGACGAGGAACACCGCTACCGCCTCGACGACTGGGAGCTGCGCGACGACGTGCAGGCCGAATGCAAGGCCATCTGGCCGCAGGTCACCACCGACAACCTGTTCGAACTCACGGACTACGCCAGCTACAAGCACGAGTTCCTCAAACTGTTCGGCTTCGAGCGCGACGACGTGGACTACGACGCCGAGGTCGACCCGGTGGCGGAGTTCGATGTGGTGGAGCTGCGGGACTGAGGTTGTGCCGCGGTCACGTCTGTTGCAACGAAAAGCCCCGCCTTGTGCGGGGTTTTTCGTTGAAAGCGACGATGCCTGGTGGCCGTATCTGCCACTGGCGCTGTGGCATGAGTCAAGTTCGAACAGGTTCGTCAGCCAAGTGGGCTTCTGCTTTCGACCCTAAGTAGCCGTTCGGCAGCGGTGTGCCAAAACCGGCCATTCGCCCAGCGCGAAGCCGTCGGGCCGAAATGTAAAGAGCGGCGGGTCCGGCCTAAGACTCCGCGAGAGCCGCGATCGGCGTCAGAGCCCCTCTGAGGATGCTCGGATCA
>JAFAFY010000428.1 GCA_023423235.1 Pseudomonadota bacterium | reverse complement strand
CCAGCAACCAGCGGCAATCACCGCGGGTGGCCCATTGCAGCGATGTGCTGCCCGGCAACCACTCGACCGCGTCCCAGCCATGCCGCTTTGCCCATCGCGCCTGCCGGCGCGCCTTCCTGTCCTCGGGCAGGTCCACGGGATCGAACTGGTTGCCGAGGAATTCGTCTTCTGCTTCCGCGAACGGCGCATCGCGGAACGGGCACTGCGGTCCGGTCTGCGCCGCCGCGGCGGAATGCGCGCGATGACTGATTGCGCCGCTGTTTGCGCAGCCGGCGATGCCACAGGTGAGCAGCAGGGCCGGCGCAAACAACCGTGCCAGGGCCGCCATGCGTCAGTAGCCGCGCTCGACCGCGTAGCGCGCGAGGCCGCGCAGCGCGGCAACGGCGTCGTTGTCCGGCAGGCCATCGAGCGCGCGTTCGGCGGCGTCGGCATAGGCGATGGCGCGGGCGCGGCTGTAGTCCAGGCTGCCGGCGGCCTCGATCGCCGCCAGCACTTCCGGCAGCGCGCCGGTATCACCCTGTTCGACGATCGTGCGCAACCGGGCGCGGCGCTCGGGCGTGGCATGGGCCATGGCGTGGATCAGCGGTAGCGTCGCCTTGCCCTCGGCCAGGTCGTCGCCGAGATTCTTGCCCAGCGCATCGGCATCGCCGGAATAGTCCAGCACGTCGTCGGCGATCTGGAAGGCGTAACCCAGCTGCAGTCCGTAGTCGTGCAACTGCTGCTGCACCTGCGCGTCCGCGCCGGAGGCCAGCGCGCCGAGCTTCGTGCCGGCGGCGAACAGCACCGCGGTCTTGCGCTCGATGACGTTCAGGTACGCCGCCTCGTCGGTATCGGGGTTGCGCACGTGCAGCAGCTGCAGCACCTCGCCCTCGGCGATGCGGTTGGTGGTGTCGGCCAGGATCCGCATCACCTCCATGCGGTCGAGTTCGACCATCAGCTGGAAGCTGCGCGAGTACAGGAAATCGCCGACCAGCACGCTGGCGGCGTTGCCCCAGATCGCGTTGGCGGTGCTGCGGCCGCGGCGCAGGTCGGACTCGTCGACCACGTCGTCGTGCAGCAGGGTGGAGGTGTGGATGAACTCGATGATCGCCGCCAGCTGGTGGTGCTCGGCGCCGACCGCGCCGGTGGCGCGACCCGCCAATGCCACCAGCATCGGCCGCAGGCGCTTGCCGCCGGCCGAGACGATGTGCTCGGCCACCTGGTTGATCAGCACCACGTCCGAGGCCAGCCGGCGCCGGATCAGGGCATCGATCTGCGCCATGTCCGCGGCGGCGAGCGACTGGATCGCCGGCAGGTCGAGCCTGGCGGCCGGGGCGGCGGCGTTGTTCATGGGGTGTCCGGGGCGGGCAGGCCCGGGATTATAGGAGAGCGCCGCCCGCCAGGGCGCGCACCCACACGCACCTGCGGCATTTTCCCGCATGCGGCAGCGGCAACCGCGGACGGCGGCGGAGGCGCCGGTATACTGCACTACTCGCCTCATCCCACGCCGGCCAGCGCCGGCGCATCTGCAAGGAACTCCCATGGCCCGTGGCATCAACAAAGTGATCCTGGTCGGCAACCTCGGCAACGACCCGGACATCAAGTACACCCAGAGCGGCATGGCCGTGACCCGCATCAGCCTGGCGACGACCAGCGTGCGAAAGGACCGCGACGGCAACCAGCAGGAGCGCACCGAGTGGCACCGCGTGGTGTTCTTCGGCAAGCTCGGCGAGATCGCCGGCGAGTACCTGCGCAAGGGCAGCCAGGTCTATGTCGAAGGCTCGATCCGCTACGACAAGTACACCGGCCAGGACGGCGTGGAGAAGTACTCCACCGACATCATTGCCGACGAGATGCAGATGCTCGGCGGCCGCGGCGAGGGTGGCGGCGGCGGTGGCGGTGGCGGTGGCAACTACGAGCGCAGTGCGCGGCCGCAGCGTCCCGAGCGCAGCGATGCGCCCCAGCAGCAGCGTCGCCCCGCGCAGCAGCAGCAGCCCGCGCCGATGGACGACTTCTCGGACGACGACATTCCGTTCTGAGGCGAGTCCAGCTTACGCGTCACGTCTTCGAAAGCCCGCTCCCAGCGCGGGCTTTTTCGTGTCCGTCGCGCCGTTGCCCATCAGTGCAGGGCAGGGGCGACGCCGGCCATGGCGTCTGGTCGTGCATGGGGTCTGCGAACCGGATGCGCCGGGAACAGCGGGCCGTTGTGGTGCGCGCTTGGGTAGGCGCGTCGCTCGGAGGGGGCGGCGACCGCGCGCCCGGCCTGCGCAATTGCAGCATCCGGCTCGGCCGCGTCCGTGGCACCGGAGCTGCAACTCCACAGGCTTGAAAAATTGATGTAATAACATTACATTTATCGGCAATGCGGGTGTCCTCCCGCTTGTCAGCCCCAGGTCTCCCGTGTCAGTCCCATTTCCCGCCTTTCCGATGACGGCATGCCTTGCCGTCGCCAGCCTTGCCTTGCCTGTCCATGCCGCAACCACTGCCGACGGCGACGCCGTGGACCTCGATACGATCGTCGTGACCGCCAGCGCGCATGAAACCCGCCTGCGCGATGCGCCGGCGTTCGTCGACGTGATCACCCGTGAGGATCTGCAGTCGCGCCCGGTCCTGGACCTGGCCGATGCGCTGCGCGGTTCCCCGGGCGTTTCCCTGAGCGGCGTGGGGTTTTCCCGTCGCGGCATCCGTATCCGCGGCATGGACAGCGAGTACACGCTGGTGCTGGTCGATGGCAAACGCGTCAGCGCGGCCAGCGACGCGATCGCGCACGCCGATTTCGACCTGGGCTGGATGCCGGTCGAGGCGATCGAACGCATCGAGGTCGTGCGCGGCCCGATGTCGTCGCTGTACGGTTCCGAGGCGCTGGGCGGCGTGGTCAACATCATTACCCGCGGTGCGACCGATCGGTGGCTTGGCAGCTTCGGCTACAACGGTGGCGTGGTTGCCGGCGGTCATGGTGGCGGGGTCTACCAGGCGGGTGTGTATGCCGGCGGCCCGCTGGTGCCCGATGTGCTGGGATTGAGCTTCAATGCCGAGGTGCGGCGCAAGGACGACACCGAGGACCCGTCAGACACGCGCCTGACCGAACAGGAGGGACGCGACGCGCACAGCGGCAACCTCACCCTGACCTGGACCCCGGACGCGCGCCAGCGCATCGACGCCAGCCACCTGCAGGGCAGGGAGCGCCGCTGGCGCGACGCGCTGCAGGCCGGGACGGTGCCGTATGTGTACGAGTCGGTCGACCACATCGACCGGCGCCAGAGTTCGCTCAGCCACCAGGGCAACTGGGCCTGGGGCGATACCCGTATCCGTGCCTACCGGTCTACCCTGGACCGCACCAATCGCCGCACGCGTGGGGCGGCCACCAACCCGCAGTCGCTGGTCGACGACATCGTCGATGGTCAGGCCTCGACCCGTCTGGGGGAGCGGCATCGGGTGACGGTGGGCGGCGAGTGGCGGCGCGAGCGGCTGGAAGACGACACGGTATCGGTCAGCGGCGCGGCCGGACTGGTGCACCGTGCGCTGCTGCTGCAGGACGAGATCGACCTGGGCGATGCCTGGTCGCTGGTGGTGGGCAACCGCGCCGACCATCACGACCGCTTCGGCTGGCACCAGAGCCCGCGCGCCTACGGCATCTTCCACGCCAGCGACCGGCTGACGTTCAAGGGCGGCATCGGCAATGGCTTCAAGGCACCGACGCTCAAGCAACTGTCGCCGGAGTATTCGGCAACTGGCGGCGGTGGCCGCTTCACCATCGTCGGCAATCCCGCGCTGAAGCCGGAAACCGCAACGACGATGGAATTGGGCGCGACCTGGAGCGGCGATGGCTGGTCGGCGCAGGCGACCGCGTTCCAGAGCGATCTCGAGGATCTGGTGCAGACGTTGTGCCTGTCGGACTGCGGCATCCGCGGGCGCGAGCTGCGCAGCTACATGAACGTCGCCAAGGCGCGTATCCGCGGCGTGGAACTGGCCGGCGACGTGGCATTGCCCGGCGGCTTCTCGCTGGACGCGAACTACAACTGGCTGCAGCCGCGTGACCGCGAGACGGGTCTGCCGCTGGTCGAGCGGCCGCGTCATGGTGCGATGGCCCAGATCGCGTGGGAAGGTGCCGCGTGGCGCAGTGCATTGCGCGCCGAGTACAAGGGCGCGCAGTGGCAATCGGGGACCAGTGCACTGGTCGAACTGCCCGGCTACACGCTGTGGTCGCTGGACCTGGGCTATCGCATCACCGATCGCATCCGCCTGCGCGGCGGGGTCGAGAACCTGACCGACGAGCGCCTGGCCGAAACCTCGGCGCTGTACAGCTATCCCGAGACCGGCCGCTACGTCCACGTTGGCGTGAACCTGGGCTTCTGAGCATGCGTCGGTGGTGGTGCAGGGCGATGGCGTGCCTGGCCTTGACGATGCCGTGGTGCGCAGCCACGGCGACGGCCGGTGCCGCTTCGCCCGACGTGGTGGTCAAGGTCGCGGCCAGTGATTTCGTGCTGCCATCCAAGGTGGCCAGGCTGGATGCGCTGGGCCGCGGGCATGGCATCCGTTTCGAGTACGTCGCCGCGGAGCGCGACGATGCGCCAGCGCGGATCGCCGGGGCCGATCTGGTGATCCTGGACACGCCGCGGCCTTCGGATGCCGAAGCGGTACAGGCAGCGCTGGGCGACGCACTGGCCGCAGGCGGTGTGCCGTGGGTGCGCGTGGGCGGCGGGCCGCCGGCATCGGGCGCACTGGCCGATGCCCAGGCGCGGCGCATCGCCGGCTACTACGCCGGCGGCGGCATCGCCAACTACCGCAATCTGGCTGGGTATCTGCGGCAATGGAAAGACGGCGGCGAGCAGGATGCGATTCCGCCGCCGCGACCGATGCCGGCAGCCGGTTTCTACCATCCCGGCGCGGACGACATCTTCGCCGGCCCTGTCGATTTCGCCGCGTGGCGGCAGCACCATGCACCGGGCCCGGCGGTCGCGCTGCTGGTCTCGGCCGGCAGTGTGGCGTCGCTGCAGACCACGCTCGCCGACGCGGTGATCGAAGGCGCCGCCGCGCAGGGCATCAGCGCCTTCGGCGTGTGGTTCGACGACGACGACCCCGAGGCGCTGCGCAATGCGCTGGCGGGCCAGGATGTGGTCGCGATCGTCAACATGACCCACCTGCAGCAGGGGGGACTGCGCGCAACGGAATTCCTGGCACTGGACGTGCCGGTGATCCAGGGGCTGAACGCACGCCAGCAGGACCCTGAAGCCTGGCGCGCGGCCAGCAGTGGTGTGCCGGCCGCGCTGGCGGCGACCTTCATCGCCGTGCCCGAGATCTGGGGGGCCAGCGACCCGCTGGTGCTTGGCGCCGTCGCGCGCGGCGAGCAGGTGGCGATTCCCGAACAGGTCGCGCTGCTGGTCGGCCGGCTGCGGCGGATCGCGGCGCTGCGCAGCACGCCGGCGGCCGACAAGCATGTGGCGCTGCTGTTCTGGAACTACCCGGCCGGCGAGAAGAACCTCTCGGCCTCCAATCTCAACGTGCCGCGCAGCGTGGCGGCACTGTCGCAGCACCTGGGCGAGGCGGGCTACCGCGTCGATGCCGCCAGCGAGCGCGAGGTGATCGCCATGGGCCAGGCGATGCTGGGCGGCTACTACCGCCCGGAAACGCTGGACGCGCTGCGCCGCGACGACCTGGCCGACAGCCTGCCGGTGGCGCGCTACCGGCAGTGGCTGGATACCTTGCCGGCGACGCGTCGCGAGGCGCTGCTGGCGCGCTGGGGCGATCCGGCGCAGCACCCGTCGGTGCGCACGATCGACGGCGCACCTGCGTTCGTGATCCCGCGTGCGCGGCTGGGGCATCTGCTGCTGATGCCGCAGCCACCGCGTGCAGGGCAGGTCGGCGAGGCCACGCACGACCAGCAATCGGTGCCCAGCCACTACTACCTCGCCGCCTATCTTTACTTGCGCGAGCGTTTCGCCGCCGATGCGCTGATCCACTTCGGCACCCACGGCACCCAGGAATGGACGCCGGGCAAGGACCGCGCGCTGTGGGCCGGCGATTATCCCTATCTCGCGGTCGGCGACGTGCCGGTGTTCTACCCCTACATCCAGGACAACATCGGCGAGGCGATGCAGGCCAAGCGGCGCGGCCGCGCGGTCACCATCAGCCATCAGGTGCCGGCATTCGCGCCGGCCGGTCTCTACGACGAGATGCGCGACCTGCACGCGCTGATCCACCAGTACCAGCAGCTCGACGCAGGCGGGGTGCGCCTGCGCACCGGCGCTGCGATCGGCGAGGCGGCGCTTGCCGCCGGCATCGCCGGGGACATGGGCTGGGACCGCGCCGCGATCACTGCCGATATCGACGGCTTCCTGCCGTTGCTGCACGACCACCTGCATGAACTTGCGCGCAGTGCGATGCCGCTGGGCCTGCATACCTTCGGCGCGTCGGCGGCGGAGGAACACCGGATCTCCACGGTGATGCAGCAACTCGGCGCGCCGTATTACCAGGCGCTGGGCCTGGATGCGAACGAAGTGTTTGCCGAAGACTTCGCCGCGCTGGCGCAAAGCCTGCCCTACCGCACGCTGGCGCAGTATCTGCACGGTGACGGCGAGTTCCAGACTGTCGACGATCCGGCGCTGCGCGCCCAGCTCACGCGTGCCCGGGAACTCGATGCCGCGCTGCGCGACACCCAGGAAACCGAATCGCTGTTGCGCGGCCTGGCGGGCGGCTTCGTCCCGCCGGGGCCGGGTGGCGACCCGCTGCGCGACCCCGGCCTGCGCAGTGGCCGCAACCTGCATGCGCTCGAACCCGACAAGATCCCGACGGCTGCCGCCTACGCGACCGGCCGCGAGGCCCTGCAGCAACTCGTCGAAGCGTATCGCCGCGACCATGACGGCCGGGCGCCGGAGAAGCTCGCCTTCAGCCTGTGGTCGTCGGAGACCATCCGCCAGCTCGGCGTGCAGGAAGCGCAGGTGCTGCACGCACTTGGCCTGCAGCCGGTGTGGGATGCGGGCGGGAAGTTGACCGCGCTGGAGATCATTCCCGATGCGGCGCTGGAGCGCCCGCGCATCGATGTCGTGGTCCAGGCCACCAGCGTCTACCGCGACCAGTTCGACGGCTTCATGCGCCTGCTGGCCGATGCCATCGACCGGCTGGCCGCGCAGGGCGGGGCCGGCAACCCGGTTGCGCGCAACAGCGCCGCGGTCGCCGAACGCCTGCGCGCGCAGGGCGTGGACGCCGCCCGCGCGCAGACACTATCGACGCTGCGCATCTTCAGCAATGCACCGGGCGAGTACGGCAGCGACCTGACCGATGCCGTGCTGGACGACGGCGATGGCGTCGCCAAGGACGACGCCACCCTGGCCGATGTGTTCCTGTCGCGCCTGCAGTACGGCTATGGCGCGCGCGAGCAGGGCGTCTCGGTGGCCGGCGCCAATGTGTTCGCCGAGCAGTTGCGCGGCGTGCAGGCCGCGGTGCTGTCGCGCTCGTCCAATACCCATGGCGTGCTGTCGACCGATCATCCGTTCGAGTACCTCGGCGGGCTGTCGCTGGCGGTGCGGCATCTCGATGGCGCGAGTCCCGCGCTGTACGTCAGCGACCTGCGCAGCGAGGCGCCGCGTACCAGCGGCGCGGGCCAGTTCCTGGCCGCGGAGCTGCGCAGCCGCCAGCTCAACCCGCACTGGATCGGCGAGATGCAGCAGGAAGGCTATGCCGGCACCCTGCAGGTGCTCGATGCGGTCAACAACCTTTACGGCTGGCAGACCACGGCGCCGGACGTGGTGCGCGATGCGCAGTGGCAGGCCGTGCACGACACCTACGTGCGCGACGTGCGCCAGCTGGGGATCGACCAGTGGTTCGAACGCGACAATCCCACGGCGCAGGCGCAGCTCATCCGGCGCATGCAGGAGGCGGTCGCACGCGGCTACTGGCAGGCCGACGCACGCACCCGCAGCGAGCTGGAGACGCGGCTACGGGCGATCGAGCAGGCGACCGCCGCAACCGATGCCGCCAGCGCGGCAGCACCTGCGCCGGGCTTCGGCACCGCGGCGCCCACCGCTGCGCCAGCCTCCGCCACACGTCCTCCGGCGGCCGGACCTGACGCCGCGCCTGCAGCCGAGCCGCCTGCCGAACCAATCGCCGAGCCCGTCGCCGCGCCCCAGGTGCGCGGGCGGGTGATGCGCCAGATCGAACCGCCATCCACGGCACCACCGGGCCTGCGCGTGCCGGCGCTGTGGCTGCTGGCGCTGTGCCTGGTGGCCGGCGCATGGCAGCAGTCGCGCAGCGGCCGCCGTCGCAACCTTTCCTCCTCCCCGGAACACCCGACACCCCGATGAATACCCTCGAAGCCAGTCTCTACGACCTCGCCCACCTGTTCCTGGTGCCGGTGCTGGTGCTGATCCTCGCCGCGCTGGCCTATGC
>JAFAFY010000424.1 GCA_023423235.1 Pseudomonadota bacterium | reverse complement strand
TTTATTTAACAGGTTTTGCTGAACCTGAAGCGGTTGCAGTGATTGAAACCTTTGATAGCGAAGAAGAAGGTTATAGCTATAGTTTGTTCTGCCGTGAACGTGACCGTGAAATGGAAATTTGGAATGGTTACCGTGCGGGTATTGATGGCGCGATTGATGACTATGACGCGGATGAAGCCTTTGCTATCGATTTATTAGACGAAGAAATTTTAGAAAAATTACAAAATAAAGATAAATTATTTTACCGTATCGGGCAGCAAGCAGATTTTGATGCCCGTGTGGCGCAGTGGATTGCAGCTGCAAGCGGTGAATCACGTAAGGGTGCAAGTGCGCCGGCACAAGTCATTCAATTGGATCGCATTATCGATGAAATGCGTTTGCATAAGTCTGATGATGAACTCGAATTGATGCAGATTGCTTCGGATATTTCAGCAGAAGCGCATACCCGCGCCATGCAAACAGTCAAACCGGGCATGATGGAATATGCACTAGAAGCAGAACTGAATTATGTCTTTGGTATAAATGGCTGTGTACCGTCCTATAACAGCATCGTTGGTGGTGGTGAAAATGGCTGTATTTTGCACTATGTGGAAAATGACAAAGAATTGAAAGATGGTGATTTGGTACTGATTGATGCAGCGTGTGAATATCAACTGTATGCCTCAGACATTACCCGTACTTTCCCTGTTAACGGTAAATTCAGCCCTGAACAAAAAGCACTTTATAATGTCGTGCTCGATTCGCAAATTGCGGCGATTGATGCTGTGCGTATCGGCAACTCGTATAAAGAACCGCATAACGTTGCAGTGCGTATTTTAGTTCAAGGTTTGCTTGATTTGGGCATCATGCAGGGAGATATTGACGAAATCATCGCAAAAGAAGGTTATCGTCAGTTCTATATGCATGGCACAGGCCACTGGCTCGGTATGGACGTGCATGACGTTGGTTCATATAAACAAGACGGTGAATGGCGTGCCTATGAAGAAGGTATGGTCGTGACTGTTGAGCCGGGGCTTTATATTGCGCCAGATGATGAAACTGTTGATGAAAAATGGCGTGGTATTGGTATCCGTATTGAAGATGATGTTGTAGCAACTCAAAATGGTCCACGTGTTTTAACCGCTGCAGTGGTGAAATCTGTAGAAGAGATTGAAGCGCTGATGGCGAAAGCGAAAGCCGCTTAAGTTTATACAGTATTTAAAAAAGCCGGTCAGATGATCGGCTTTTTTTTATCTATAAGCAGTCATATAAATACTAATCATACAGACAATGTTAATTAGCAATGTAGTTGATTTTCTGATGTTAAGTTTTTACAAAAATTAGATATAAGTCTTTTAAAATTAATCGTATAAATTTTTTATTTTAATCATAATTATGGGCGTTAGAAAAGCTGGGGTGGTTATTCCCTTTAATGGCAATCAACAGGATATAGAAAGACTGGTAAATGATTGGCTGGTTTATTTTGAAGAAAACTCAAAATCTGCATTAGATATAGAGTGGCTGACGGATCATGTTGTTTGTATCAATAGTGCCGGATTAGCGCATTTTGCTTTTACTGAACCTGAAAAATGGAGCAGCTTGCTGAGCAGTGGGTTACCGATTAAATGGATGATATTCTTTGATTTTGCAGACACAAATTCAAGCTATAGCTATGCGCTTTATAAAGAGGGTGCAGAAATTAGATGTGTCATTCAAGCGGAAGAAGATGAACTTTACATGGATGGGCAAATACAAGATTTTGAAAAAGAATGGTTAAACTTTTCAACAAGATATTTATACGAATATGTTGAAAATGGCAAAATTCAAAAAAAATGGATGACTGATTTAAACAGTTTAAAAGAAGAGATCAATGAAGATTTGGAAAGCTATTATCAATATTATTATTTTAGCGAAAAGGATCATTTAATTTATCATACTCAATTGGTTCGGCTGTTATTGATTGAACTCTTTAAAATCTATGTCGGTTTTGAAATCTTTGATAGTGATTATAATCCAGTAAAGAAAATAAAGTTTAAGTATAACAATCAGCGTACTTATGATGATTATTTAAGTTTAGCATCAAGAGGGGATATTGCAGCCCAAATTAAATTGGGTGAAATGTATGAAATGGGATGCGGCGTCGAAAAAAATGATTTAACAGCACAAGGATGGTATCAAAAAGCGGTTGATCAAGGGGATGATGCGGCGATGCTGAAGTTAGCAGCGCTGTTGTTCAAAAAACCATGTAAAACAGAGGTTCATATTGCTTTAGATCTACTGAATCAGTCAGTGGAAAAGGGAAATATAAACGCAAGAACGGCCCTTGCTGAAATATATGAAAAGGGCGAAATTCTTGATCAAGATTATAATCTAGCTATGAACTTGTACAAGCAATCGGCAAAACAAGGCTGTGCAATTGCCCCCTATAAAATTGGTTTAATGTATGAGCTGGGTAATGGTGTAAATCTAGACTTAAAGATAGCAAAGCGCTGGTATCACCAAGCGGCGAATGCTTTTAATCAAGATGCAGAAATTCGATTACAGAAATTAATCCAGTATTTTAATGCTTAACTTCCTAAGCACCTTATTTAAATTACTGATGTTACTGCGTAACATCAGTTAGGCAGAATAACAAGGCACTTTTTATGAAGGGCGATGTGAATCATTTGAATGAGGAAGCTGATGCTTGAAATTAAAATGA
Organism: Pseudomonadota bacterium; assembly: GCA_023423235.1. Taxonomy (GTDB): domain Bacteria; phylum Pseudomonadota; class Gammaproteobacteria; order Xanthomonadales; family Xanthomonadaceae; genus Luteimonas. The sequence goes on along the minus strand of JAFAFY010000424.1, from coordinate 461 downwards.
TCTGTGGTTGAGCCGGAAATTTAATCGGCTCAGTCATTTTTATTGTGATTTTAAGTGATTCGCTATTTTTTGAGATGAATATTTACGGCGAGAGATGATTTATTTTGTATTTATTCAGTGCAAATACCCGCAACAAATTTGTATTTCATTATAAAAAATCATGCCCTTGATGTAAGATAAAATCCATTACAGATTATATGTATTTCGAGTGAATTTCCTAAATTCGAATACTTGATAAAAAAGGAAGTAAGCATGCAGCAAGAAGTCATCATTGTCGGTGGTGGTATGGTCGGTTTAAGTCTGGCACTCATGTTGGCCAAAGCCAAAATTGGCGTAAAACTTTTAGAAGCCATTAAATACCCAAATTATGATGATGCAAACCTTGCGCCTTATCACTCTAGTTTTGATGCGCGAAACAGCGCCTTGTCACGCCGTACGGTGCAGATTTATCAAGAACTTGG
>JAFAFY010000415.1 GCA_023423235.1 Pseudomonadota bacterium | reverse complement strand
CTGCGCACTACGACCAGTTGCGCGGTGCCGACGGCCAATTGCCGGCAAGCTGGGAGACGATCACCGCGATGGCCTGGTCGCCCGAACACGGCGCACCGATCCGCGACAGCGACGGCGAACTGGCGCGCTTCCCCGCCAGCGCGATCCCGGTGCGGCGGCGGCGCGCGGACTGACTGGCGCGCACGGCGGCGCGGCATTGCGTGGCGCCTTCGCAACTCGGTCGATCACGTGCAGGCAACTGCGGCGCTATTTCCTTTTCGCGGGCGGCGAAAAGGCGCTGGGCTCGCGCCTGCGCGGGAGCGACGATGCTGGTGAGGGCGACGGTTCTCCCGGTGACAAACCCCTCTGCGTGTCGATGGATCTCCGAATCCCACGATCTCATCGTGCCCGTGCAGGGAACCCAGCGCCTTTGCCGGGAACAAGCCGAGGGTGAAAGAGGGTTCCTCCGGCCGACCGGTCCGCGCGACTCCCGGGACGTGCAGCGTCGGTGCGCGACGCGGAGCAGTGCGCGTGATGGCGACACCGCCATTTCATCTCGCATTGCACCGCGCTATGCTGCAATGCAGCATCCACCCCGCCGATGCAGGCTGTTCACATCGTGTCCGCTCCCGCCACCACGACCCCGCCCGAATCCACGGTGCCCGACGACGGCGCCGCGGAGGCTGCGGTCGCGGTCGCGGCGCCGGCGGCAAAGCGTCAGCGCCATACGCCGCTGGAGGACGTGCAGGGCCTGATCCTGGCCAGCCTGGTCAGCGCACTTGGCATGTCGATCCTCGCCACCGGTGGCCTGCTGGTGGGCGGCATCGCAGGCGTGTCGTTGCTGGCGCATTACGCCACGGGCTGGAACTTCGGCCTGCTGTTCGTGCTGTTCAACCTGCCGTTCTACTGGATCGCGGTGCGGCGCATGGGCTGGGAGTTCACCCTCAAGACCTTTCTCGCGGTCGGCGTGACCGGCGTGGTCGCCGACCTGATCCCGCACTGGGCGCCGTTCGCGTCGATGACGCCGCTGTTCTCGGCGGTATTCGGCGGCGCGTTGCTCGGCATGGGCATCCTGTCGTTCATCCGCCACCGCGCCAGCCTCGGCGGGGTGGGCATCGTCGTGGTGTACCTGCAGCAGAGCCGCGGCTGGAGCGCGGGCAAGCTGCAGATGGGCTTCGATGCACTGCTGATGCTCTCGGCGCTGGCGGTGGTGCCGCCGTCGAAGGTGCTGTACTCGGCGGTCGGGGTGTGCGTGCTGAACATGGTGCTGCTGTTCAACCATCGCCCGGGCCGTTACATGGGCGTGTAGTGACATGGGCGTGTAGACGGTCGCGCGGCCACGCGGGCAGGCGATGGAAAGCGCCATCGGCTCGCGCTGCTCGACGCAGGCGTCCGGCGTGCCGCGAACCGCATCCGCCGCCTCGCGGGGTGTTCAGCCATGCGCGCCTAGACTCGCGCAGGCCCGCCGGCTCCGGTTCCAGGGAATCGCCCACATGCGCCAGTACCGCCTTGCTCCGCTGCTGTGCCTTGCCTTGCTGGTGCCAGCCGGCGCGTCCGCCCAGCAGTATGAAATCGACCTCTCGCGCATCGATGCCTCGGCCGTGCTGTCCACCGGCGGCGATGTACTCAGGCGCGCATCCACGCCATCGATCGACGAACTGTTCCAGGCGGTGCTGCACGCCTCGCGCGATCCCGGCGAGGCGCGCGCGCTGTGTGCGCTGTTCGAGCCCGATGCCAAACGCGACCTCGATGCGTTCCAGCGCACCGTCGACAGGCTGGGCCCGGCCAGCCGCAACCGCTTCGCCAATGCCTTCACCAATGTCGCGGTCAGCGGCCTGCAGGGGCAGCCGCAGAGCTACGATCCGGCCGCGGCCCAGCAGGTGCTGCGTGCCGCCGCGGTCACCGCGACCCTGCTGCACGATGGCTTCATGCTCGGGATGACCGCCACCGGCAGCGACGAGGCCAGCCGCCAGGCGCGTTGCCGCGCGTTCCGGCAGATGGTCGACGTGCTCCAGGACCAGCCGCAGCCGCAGCGGGTGATGGCCACGCGCTGGCTGCTCAACGAGGGCCTGACCCTGGTTGCGGAGCAGTAGCCCGGCCGGCGACGGCTCAGGCCGCTGCCGACACCTGTGCGATCCAGTCTTCGAGGTTGTAGTAGTTGCTCACCCGCGCGATGCGGCCGTCACGGATGTCGAAAAATGCGCCGCCCGGCAGCACGTAGCGCTGGTTGTGGGCCGGCGGCAGGCCGGCGTCGGCCACCAGGTACTCGCCGTGCACCACGTACTCGGCCGCAGCGTGGCGGCCGTCGCCTGACGCCAGCACGCGCACATCCCGCAGCTGTTCGCGGTAGCAGTGCGCCATGCGCTGCAGGAACGCGGCGAACACCTCGCGCCCGGTCTCGCGCGGGCCCTGGTTGAGGTCGTGGACGACATCGTCGGTCAGTAAGGCCAGCATGGCTGCGCTGTCGCCTGTGTTGAAGGCGGCGTAGTAGGCCTGCACCAGGGCCAGGGTGGTGTCGTGCGGGGTGGCAGCGGTCATCGTGGACTCCGGATCAGCGGCTCGGACCGAACAGGTCACGGTGGAAGAAGTACACCTCGCGCGCGAGGAACTCGGACTGCGTGCGCAGGGTGCGGAACCGGGTGCTGGGCGTCGGCGAGCCGACCGCGTCGATGCCGAGCGCGCGCGCGGTGCGCAGCGCGCGCGCCATGTGCAGCGGGTCGCTGACGATGATGATCCGGTGCAGGCCATGCTCCTGCATCAGCCGGCGCGCCTCGACGAGGTTCTCCAGCGTGGTGCGCGAGCGCGATTCGATCAGGATCGCCTCCTCGGGGATGTCCTGGCGCAGCGCGTAGCGACGCGCGACCTGGGATTCGGAGAAACGCGCGCTGGCGCCGCCATAACCGCCGGTGAAGATGAGTGTTCGCGCATGGCCGTCGCGGTACAGGTCCAGGCCGTGGGCGATGCGCGCCTCGAATACCGGCGAGGGCACCGCGTCGTAGGCGGCCGCGCCCAGTACCACGATCGCGTCCGCCGGCCCCGCGTCGTCGCGGTTGCCGACGTAGACGATCCACGCCGCCACGCCCAGCAGCCACAGCACGCACAGCAGCAACAGACGGGCGAGGAAGCGGAACAGGCGGTGGCCGGGCTTGCGCTGGCGTGTCATCGGGCTGGGTCTTCGGTCGAGTGCGGTCGCAAGGTCAGGCGTGCCAGGGCAGGTGGTCGGGATCGACGTTGCCGCCGCTCAGCAGCACGCCCACATGCAGGCCGGCGAAGCGCGCCGGGTCGGCGAGCACGGCGGCCAGGGCGATCGCCGACGAGGGTTCGACCAGTTGTTTGGTGTGCACCAGCAGCCGTCGCATCGCGGCGATGGCATTGTCGTCGTCCACAGTCATCACGTCGACCGGGGCGGCGTTCCCCCGTTGACCATGCGCGGCGAGGATCGCGAAGTTGGGCAGGCCCAGCAGCCCGCGCAGGCCATCGCATACGGTGTCGGGTACCAGGTCGTCGACGCGCCGGCCGGCCCGCAGCGAACGCCGGGTGTCGTCGGCGCCGGCCGGTTCGGCCAGCAGCAGCCGGGTACGCGGCGCGATACCTGCCAGCGTCAGCGCCGTGCCCGCGGCCAGGCCACCGCCGCCGACCGGCACCACCAGCACGTCCAGCGGCCCGGCCTGCTGCAGCAGTTCCAGTGCCGCGGTGCCCTGGCCCGCGATCACCCGCGCGTCGGCATAGGGGTGCACCAGGGTCGCGCCGGTATGCGCCTGCACCTCGGCGCACATCGCCTCGCGCGCGGCCAGGTTCGGCGCGCAGCGGTGCAGGGTGGCGCCGTAGGCCGCGATCGCCGCCAGCTTGGTCGCCACCGCGCCCTCGGGCACCACCACATGGCAGGCGATGCCGCGCGATCGCGCCGCCAGTGCCAGCGCCGCGCCGTGGTTGCCGGAGGAATGGGTGACCACACCGCGCGCCGCGTCGGCATCGGCGAGCGACCACACCGCGTTGCAGGCGCCGCGGAACTTGAAGGCGCCGGTGCGCTGCAGGTGTTCGCCCTTGAAATGCAGGGTGCACCCGGCGATGGCGTCGAGCGAGCGGGCGCGCAGCACCGGCGTGACATGCGCGTGCGGCGCGATCCGCGCTGCCGCCGCAAGCACGTCGGCGAATCCCGGAAGCGCGGGAAGCGATGGCGTATTCATCGCACAAGCCTAGCGGAGCCGCCGGCGGTGGTCATCGGGGTATCGCAGGGCCGGGAGAATTAAGCGCTGATTCAATGGCTTGGGCCGAAGCTGGCGCTCTACAGACAGGGGTGGACGCCATGATCCGCAAAGCATTGATCCTCGTTGCCTGCGTCGTGCTTTCCGGTTGCGCGACATACGGCTACCGCGGCGGCAGCGGCGACTACTACTACGGGTCGCCCGGGACGACGTATCGCAGTTATGGCGCGCCCTATGGCAGCGTCGGCTATGGCAGCGGTTATGGCTGGTACGGCAATCTCGGCTACGGCGGCTACTACGGTGGGCCGCGCTATTACGGTCCGCGCTACTACAGTCCGCGCTACTACAGTGGCTGGTCGCGGCCGCCGTACGGTTACTACGGCGGTGGCTACTACCGACCGCCGGTGATCGTGCAGCCCGTGCGACCGGGGCGGCCGGGCGTGCGGCCGCCTGGGCGGCCGCCCTACGAGAATGCCCGGCCCGAACGGCCCGGTCGCCCCGACAGCGGTCGTCCCGGTCGCCCCGGAGGCTGGGACGGCCCTTCGCCGGGCCGTCCCGGTGTGGATCGTCCGGGTCGTCCCGGCGTTGGCCAGGGCCCGCGCCCCGCGCGCCCGGATCGCCCCGAGGGCCAGCGG
>JAFAFY010000406.1 GCA_023423235.1 Pseudomonadota bacterium | reverse complement strand
GCGCACCTGATGGGCCTGGGTTTCGCGCTGATGCGTGTCGACCTGGCCGGCGCACGCAGCAAGCAGGACGTGCTGGAACGCCTGCGCCGCTATGCCGCGGACCTCGACGCCGATGCCTGGCTGCTGGGCGGCGGCTGGGACCAGAACCTGTGGCCGGAGGCGGAATTTCCCACCGCAGCCGATCTCGATGCCGCGTTTCCCGATCGCCCGGTGTGGCTGTACCGCGTCGATGGTCATGCCGGCTGGGCCAACAGCGCGGCGCTGCGCGCAGCCGAGGCTGCCGGCGCGCAGTTGCAGGGCGACGCGCAGCCGGAGGGCGGGCGCATCGTGCGCGACGCCGCCGGCGCGCCGACAGGCGTGCTGGTCGATGAAGCCATGCAACTCGTCGACCGCGTGGTGCCGGCGCCGGGGGCGGATGATTATCGCGAGGCGTTCTCGCGCGCACTGGCGGCCGCCGTCGGCAACGGCCTGACCGGCGTGCACGACATGGGCGTGTCGCGCGCGGAACTGGCGCTCTACCGCGAATTCGCCGATGCCGGCCAGCTGCCGCTGCGGGTGACGGCCTATGCCGACGGCGACCGCGAGGCACTGGCGGACCTGTGCACGAATGGCCTGTATACACACGCCGGCGGCCGTCTGCAGATGCGCGGGGTCAAGCTGTTCGTCGATGGCGCGCTCGGCAGCCGCGGCGCCGCGATGCTGGAGGACTACAGCGACGAGCACGGCAACAGTGGCCTGCTGGTGACCGAGCCTGCCGCGTACCGCGCTGCCGTCGACAAGGCCGCGCGCTGTGACGTGCAGGTGGCCAGCCATGCGATCGGCGACCACGGCAACCGACTGGCGCTCGACACCTACGCCGATGTGTTGGCAAACGATGGCGAATCAGGCGGCGAGGCGCGGCGCTGGCGCGTGGAGCACGCGCAGATCGTCGCGCCAGATGACATCCCGCGTTTCGCGGCGCTGGGCGTGATCGCCTCGATGCAGCCCACCCATGCCACTTCCGACATGCCCTGGGCCGGCGCGCGCGTCGGCGAAGCGCGCCTGGCCGGCGCTTACGCCTGGCGCCGCTTCCTCGACAGCGGCGCGCGGCTGGCGCTGGGCTCGGACTTCCCGGTCGAATCGGTCGACCCGCGGCTCGGCCTGTATGCCGCGGCTACCCGCCAGGACCGCGACGGCCAGCCCCCGGGCGGCTGGCTGGCCGACCAGAAGCTCACTGCCGAGGAAGCCCTGCGCGGCTTCACCAGCGATGCGGCCTACGCCGGGTTTGCCGAAGACCAGGTCGGGCGTCTTGCGCCCGGCCTGCGCGCGGACTTCCTGCTGCTGGCCGACGACCCGCTGACGGTCCCGGTCGGACAGCTGGACGACCTGCGGCTGCTGTCGACCTGGGTCGATGGCGAGCGTGTGTACGAAGCCGCGGACTGACGTCCCGCCCGTGCCGATGGTTGGGGGACACGTGGCACGCGTATCGCCCGTGGTGTGCGGATAGCGTGTGGGCCCCGGTCTTCTGGAGTCCAGCATGCGGATCCGATTGCTGTTGTGTGCGCTGCTGCTGGGCAGCGCGGGCGAGGTGCAGGCGCAGGTCGACCTGTCGACGCTGGACCGCGACATGGCCGGCCCGCGCGCGCAGGTGCTCGTGCTCGGCTCGGCGCATCTGGCCGAGCATTTCGAAGGCGAGTTCGACCCCGCACCGCTGCAGCCGCTCCTCGACAGGCTGGCTGCATTCGCGCCGGACGTGATCACCGTCGAATCGCTGTCGGGCATCGAGTGCGACCTGTACCGGCGTCACCCGGTGCTGTACTCACCGGAAAGCGCGGCACGCTACTGCGTCGACACTGCCGAGGCGCAGGCGGCGACCGGACTGGACGTGCCGGCCGCGACCGCGGCGATGACGGCGATGCTGCGCGATTGGCCAGAGTCACCCACGCCCGCGCAGCGGCGCCGGCTGGTGGCACTGTGCCTGGCCGCAGGCGAGCCGGGCTCGGCGATGGTGCAGTGGTGGCAGTTGCCGGCGGACGAGCAGCGCGCGGGTGACGGACTCGATGCGGCGCTGGTGGCGCAGTTGCGCCGGCGCGCGATGCGACCGAACGAGAGCATCCAGATCGGCGCCCGTCTGGCCGCGCGCCTTGGGCTGGCGCGGGTGTATGCGACCGACGACCATACCGGCGACAACCTCGACATTCCCGCTGATCAACTGGCTGCCTACGGCAAGGCGATCTCCGGCGCCTGGGACACGGCCTCAGGCACGCTGGCGCCGATTGCGGCACGCGCCGATGTACTGGTGAAATCGGGCGACCTGCTGACGATGTACCGCGACCTCAACCGCGACGATGTCCGTCAGGCAACGGCCGTCGGCGATTTCGGCTCCGCCCTGCGCGTGGGCGAGGCGCAGCCCTGGGGCCAGATGTACGTCGCAGGATGGGAAACCCGCAACCTGCGCATGGTCGCCAATATCCGCGCCGCGTTCGCGATGCGTCCGGGGGCGCGCGTGCTGGTGATCGTCGGCGCCAGCCACAAGCCCTGGTTCGACAGCCTGCTCGGGCAGATGCAGGGCGTGGATAGCGTCGACGTGGAAAAAGTGCTCGGCGTGGATGCGCCCAAGCAGGCCGGGCCGTCGCCTTAGCCGGATTTCCGCTGCGGTGCCGCGCTGTGCGACGGATGACCGGAAGTTCGAGGCCTCAATCGCGCCAGTCCAGCGTGCCCTCGACGACGAACGCGACCTGTCCGCCGGACCAGACCTCGCCGTCGTCGTCGATCTCCAACTGCAGGCGTGCGTCGTAGCCGACTTCGCGTCCCTGGCTGACCACGTAGCGGCGCTTGCCGCCGGGCAGGGCGTCGCGCAAGGCCAGCCAGGCGGCAAGCGTGGCGTTGGCGGCGCCGGACGCGGCGTCCTCGAAACGCGCGGGTGCACCGACCCAGGCGCGCACCACCAGGTCGTAGGGCTGTCCGGCGTCGGCGCGCGCGAACGCGCACAGGCCCATGCTGGCGGTGGCGTCCGCAAGCGCGGCGATCGCGTCCCAGTCCGGCTGCGCGCTGCGCAGGGCGTGTTCGTCGGCCAGCTCGGCCAGCCACCAGCGGCGGCCGCCGTCCATCAGCGCCGGCGGCAGGGCACCGGTGGCGAGGCCGGCCAGCGCGTCGCGCAGGCGCGGGTCGGCGGCATCGGCCACCTCGACCACGCTGGCCCG
>JAFAFY010000398.1 GCA_023423235.1 Pseudomonadota bacterium | reverse complement strand
GCGCGCATCCTCGGCCGCGCGCGCTTCACGCGCCTCGCGGAAGATCTCGCCGATGCTCTCGCCATCGTCGTCATCGGCGGCCGCGCCCACGCGCGGCTTGCGCGGCAGCGCGGTCAGCAGTTCCTGGGTCACCGGCTCGGACGGGATCTTCTGCTCGATGTAGGCCTCGATGTCCGGCAGCGAGACCGCGTAACGCTCGCAGGCGAAGCTGATCGCGTCGCCCTCGGCGCCCAGCCGCGCGGTGCGGCCGATGCGGTGCACGTAGTCCTCGGCATCGAACGGCAGGTCGTAGTTGTAGACGTACTGCACGCCGTCGATGTGCAGGCCGCGGGCGGCGACGTCGGTGGCCACCAGCACTTCCAGCTGGCCGGCCTGGAACTTCTTGAGCAGGCTCTCGCGCTTCTTCTGCGGCACGTCGCCCGAAAGTACGCCGACCCGGTAGCCGGCGCGGTCGAGTGCGCGCGCCACGCGCTCCACGTAGACCTTGGTGTTGACGAACACCATGGTGCGGGCGCCCTCGCTGCGCGAGAGCAGGCCCAGCAGCAGCGGGATCTTCTCGTCGTCGGCCGGGTAGTACATCTTCTGGCGCACGCGCGCGGCGGTGATCGACTCGGTCTCGACGACCAGCTTCTCCGGCTCGTTCATGTGCTCGTAGGCCAGCTCCAGCACGCGGTGGCTGAGGGTGGCGCTGAACAGCAGCGTCTGCCGCGTGGTACGCACGGGCATGCGCCGCAGCAGGAAGCGGATGTCCTTGATGAAGCCGAGGTCGAACATGCGGTCGGCCTCGTCGAGCACGCACATCTCGCAGGCGTGCAGGCTGACCACCTTGTGCTGCTTGACGTAGTCGATCAGCCGGCCGGGCGTGGCGATGATGACGTCGGCGCCCTCCTGCAGGATCTGGCGCTGCTTGTCGTAGTCGACCCCGCCATAGACCAGGGCGAACTTCAGGCCGAGCTGGCTGCCGAACTTGACCGCGTCCTTGTGGATCTGGATCGCCAGCTCGCGGGTCGGCGCCAGGATCAGCGCGCGCGGGTCCTCGGGCTTGCGATCGGCCAGCGCCGGGCGCGTGAGCAGGCGGTTGATCACCGCGACCAGGAACGCCAGGGTCTTGCCGGTGCCGGTCTGGGCCTGGCCGGCGACGTCGCGACCCTCCAGCGCCAGCGGCAGGGTCAGCGCCTGGATCGGCGTGCAGCGGGTGAATCCCGCGCCTTCCAGCCCCGCGAGCAGCGTCGGGTGCAGGTTGAAGGACGAGAAGGTGATGTCGGTAAGGGGTTTGTCGCTCATGCGTGGAAGTATGTCCGGGCGCCACCGTCGAGGGCGTCGCGTGCTTGCGTGGGAGGCATCCGCAACGCAGACTGCCTTGGGCGGGACGCGTGGGTCGACCCGCGGGTGCGCAGCCCCTGGATCCCGGCTGCCGATCCCCCAGTTTACCATCCATTCCCCTTCCCGCCCGCCAGCCCCGACCGACCGGAGAACCCCGTGAGCGAACGCGTCATCCATGCCACCGATTCCGACTTCGACGCCACCGTGCTGCAGTCCGACACCCCGGTGCTGGTCGATTTCTGGGCGCCCTGGTGTGGCCCCTGCCGGATGATCGCGCCCGCACTCGACGAACTGGCGGGCGAGTACGCCGGCCGCGCCAAGGTGGTCAAGATCGACGTCGACCAGAGCCAGGCCACCGCGCTGAAGTACCACGTGCGCTCGATCCCGATGCTGCTGCTGTTCAAGGATGGCCAGGTCCAGGCCACCCAGATCGGCGCCGTGGGCAAGGCCGAACTGGCGCAGATGATCGACAAGGCGCTCTGACGCCGGCAGCCTGCGCGCGTCCCGCGGATGCGCCGCGCCGGCCAGCCTTCCGGCCACGGCCACCGCCACCCGCCTGAACCGCTTCGCGGCGGCGCTTGCCGAGCGCTCTCCGGCAATGCTAGGTTTGCGCTACTCCGGCGTGGAAACCGCGCGCCGCACCCATCTGGCGATACTTCCCGGTTCTGCCATTTCCCAACCTCCGCCCGGTTCCGGGCGCTCGCAGCAAGCGAGGATTTTCTCTTGTCCGACAACACCCCCGACTCCGGCACGCCGACCGGCGACAGCCCCGTCAAGCGCGTGCGCAAGGCCCGCGTCACCAAGAAGACCGCAGACGCCGCGTCCGGCGACGCCGCACCCCAGCCGCAGCTGCAGCTGCCCGCACAGGACGCCCCGGCGGCCCGGCCGGCGCGCGACCCCAGGCCTGCGGATGCGGCGCAGGACGGCAGCACGCGCGCCAATGGCACGCCTCGCGAGGGCACACTTCGCGAGGGCACACTTCGTGAGAGCACGCCTCGTGAGAGCACGCCTCGTGAAAGCGCGCCCCGCGACAATGCCGGCAATGCGCCGGCCGCCACCGGCGGCGAGGCGCAGGACGGCAACCGCGCCCAGGGCGGCGAGTCGCCGCGCCAGCAGCAGGCCCCCAACCAGCAGGGCCGGCAGGACGGCAACCGCCAGCAGGACAATCGTCAGCAGGAGCGCCAACAGGACCAGGGCAACCGCCGCGAGCGTTTCCGCAACAACCGCCGCGACCGCCAGCGCGGTGGCCGCGACGACGGCCTGCCGCAGGAAGGCGGCAACGACCACGCCCAGCGCCTGCCGCCGCCGAACGTGCCCGAGGGCTTCCCGCAGTACACGCTGTCCGACCTCAAGCGCATGCCCGCGCACAAGCTGCTCGACATCGCCGAGCAGCTGTCGATCGAGGGCGTCGCCCGCGCCCGCAAGCAGGACGTGATCTTCGCCCTGCTCAAGGTGCTGACCCGCTACGGCGAGGGCGTGGTGGCCGACGGCGTGCTGGAGATCCTGCCCGACGGCTACGGCTTCCTGCGCGCCGCCGAGGCCAGCTATCTGGCCGGCCCGGACGATGTCTACATCAGCCCCAGCCAGATCCGCCGCTTCAACCTGCGCACCGGCGACCACATCGCCGGCCGCATCCGCTGGCCCAAGGACGGCGAGCGCTACTTCGCGCTGAACGTGGTCGACACCATCAACGGCGAGCCGCCGGAAGCCAGCAAGGGCAAGGTACTGTTCGAGAACCTGACCCCGCTGTTCCCGCGCCGGCGCTTCAAGCTCGAGCGCGGCGACGGCTCGTCGGAGGACATCGCCGGCCGCATCCTCGACCTGATGGCGCCGCAGGGCAAGGGCCAGCGTGCGCTGATCGTCTCGCCGCCCAAGGCCGGCAAGACGATGATGATGCAGCAGATCGCCAGCGCCATCACCTACAACCATCCCGAAGTGCACCTGATCGTGCTGCTGATCGACGAGCGCCCCGAGGAAGTGACCGAGATGCAGCGCACCGTGCGCGGCGAGGTCATCTCCTCCACGTTCGACGAGCCCGCCGCGCGCCACGTGCAGGTCGCCGAGATGGTGATCGAGCGCGCCAAGCGCCTGGTCGAGCACAAGAAGGATGTCGTCATCCTGCTCGACTCGATCACCCGCCTGGCCCGCGCCTACAACAACGTGGTGCCGTCCTCGGGCAAGGTGCTCACCGGCGGCGTCGACGCCAATGCCCTGCATCGCCCGAAGCGCTTCTTCGGCGCCGCGCGCAACGTCGAGGAAGGCGGATCACTGACCATCATCGCCACCGCCCTGGTCGACACCGGCAGCGCGATGGACAAGGTGATCTACGAGGAGTTCAAGGGCACCGGCAACTCGGAAATCCACCTGGACCGCCGCATCACCGAGAAGCGCGTCT
>JAFAFY010000275.1 GCA_023423235.1 Pseudomonadota bacterium | reverse complement strand
CGCCGGCCTCGGCCAGCAGCACGTTCATGTGCCCGGGCATGCGCCCGGCGACCGGGTGGATCGCGAACTTCACCTTGACCCCGCGTTCGATCAACCGCTGCGCCAGTTCCCAGATCTTGTGCTGGGCCTGGGCCACGGCCATGCCGTAGCCGGGCACGATCACCACGCGCTCGGCGTAGGCCATCATCGCTGCCACGTCGCCGGCCTCGATGGGTTTCTGCGCGCCTTCGATCGCCTGCGCCTGGCCGCTGGCCCCGAAACTGGAGAACAGCACGCTCCTGATCGAGCGGTTCATCGCCTTGGCCATCAGCCGGGTCAGCAGGATGCCCGCCGCGCCGACCATCATGCCGGCGATGATCAGCGCCTCGTTGCCCAGCACGTAGCCCTCGAACGCGACCGCCAGGCCGGTGAAGGCGTTGTAGAGCGAGATCACCACCGGCATGTCGGCGCCACCGATGGGCAGCGTCATCAAAACGCCCAGCGCAAGGGCGACGACGAAGAACGCGACGATCGCCGGCATGCCCAGCGCGTGGATCACCAGGCCGCCGAGCACCAGCGCGGCGGCGAACACCGCGAAGTTGAAGACCTGCTGGCCGGGGAAGGTGTAGCGCTTGTCCATGCGCCCGTCGAGCTTGGCCCAGGCGATGACCGAGCCCGACAGCGCGACCGCGCCGATCAGCGCCCCCAGCAACGCCAGCACCAGCGCGACCCGGCCGGGCACCGCGCCCTGCTGCGACCAGCGCAGCAGTTCGACCGCGCCGATCGCCGCCGCCGAACCGCCACCCAGGCCGTTGTACAACGCCACCATCTGCGGCATGTCGGTGATCGCGACCTTCTTGCCCGAAATCCACGCCAGCGCTGTGCCGATCGCGATCGCCAGCAGCATCAGGCCGATGTTCTCCAGGCCCGGGACGAACAACGTCGCCACCGTTGCCAGCACCATGCCCACGCCCGCCCATTGGATGCCCGAACGCGCCGTCTTCGGCGAGGCCATGCGCTGCAGGCCCAGCAGGAACAGTGTCGCGGCGACCAGGTAGCTGACCTTGACCACCAGTGCCAGCACCTCGGCGCCGGTCATGGCGCGTCCCCGGGCGCGCGCTTGGCGCTGGGCCGGAACATCTCCAGCATCCGCTCGGTGACGACATAGCCGCCGGCCGCGTTGCCCGCGCCCATCAGCACGGCGATGAAACCGACGACCTTCTCCAGCGTGGTGTCGGCGTGGCCGAGCACCACCATCGCCCCGATCAGCACGATGCCGTGGATGAAATTTGACCCCGACATCAGCGGGGTATGCAGGATCACCGGAACCCGCGAGATGATCACATGGCCGGCGATCGCCGCCAGCATGAAGATGTACAGCGCCACGAATCCATCGATCATCATCGGTCCCCGGCAACGGAGCCCGCATCATAACCGCCGGTGAACGCGGCGCCAGCCCGGCGCGGCGCGCAGCCCCACTGGTTGCCGGCGACCGTCAACCGCCTGCGCGTCCGGGCGTTCCCCATGGCAGACCCCGCGCCTGGTGCCCATGACCCGACAATGGATGGCAGCCATTTCCAGCCCCGCCATGCACATCCGGACGTATCGCGCGATACGCTGGCGGGCGTGACCGTCTCCCCAACAGCGCCGGCGCGCGTACAACCCGCGCCATCCACGCAGTCCGGCGTTGCGGCCGCGACCGAGCTGCCGGCCACGCTGGAAGCCTTCCTCGGCAGTGTCGAACGCCGGGCGTTCCGTTTCGCCGAGCTGGGCCTGCGCAACCGCGACGACGCACTGGACGTCGTCCAGGACGCGATGGTGCGCATGCTGGGCTATCGCGAGCGGCCGGCGGCCGAGTGGACGCCGCTGTTCTGGACCGTGCTGCGCAGCCGCATCATCGATGTGCAGCGCCGGCGCAAGTTCCGCCTCGGCTGGCTGAGCGATGCGACCACCGCCGACGGCGGCGAGATCGACTGGGCCGACACCGGCCCGGATCCGTCCCGCAGCCACGACAGCCGCGAGGCCTGGCACGAGCTGTCCCGTGCCCTGCAAGGGCTGCCCGCACGCCAGCGCGAGGCATTCACCTTGCGCGTGCTGGAGGAATTCGATGTCGAGACCACGGCGCGCATCATGGGCTGCAGCGCCGGCTCGGTGAAAACCCATCTGTTCCGCGCCCGCGAGGCGCTGCAGACCCAACTGGAGGACTTCCGGTGACCTCTCCCCACCCGCCCCTCGACGACATCCGCGCCGGCGTGACCGGCAACGACGACGCCAGCATGCGCGCGCGCTACCGCGACGCCCAGGCGCACATTTCCGGCGCCACCCTGGCGCGGCTGCACCAGGCGCGCCATGCCGCGCTGCAGGCAGAGGCCGGCCGACGCCGGCCCTGGGCCTGGCCGCTGGCCGCCAGCTTCGCGGCGCTGTTCGCACTGGCGGTCGGCATGCAGGTCCTCGGCCCGCCCGGCGCCACGCCCGATGTCCTGCCTGCGGGCGACGTCGTGGCCGTGGTCGATGCCGCACTTCCCGCCGCGGACGTCGCCGATGCCGACGTGGATGACGCAGCCGCGGCCTACGATGAATCCCCCGATTTCTACCTGTGGCTGGCCAGTAACGAAGCCACGCTGCTTGCCCTGGAGTGACCGATGCCGATGCCTGCCCGCACCTTCTTCCGCCCGCTGCTGCTGGCCGCACTGCTGCCTGCGCTGGCCGGGCTCGCGCAGGCGACGCCACGCGCGCCGTTGCCTGCCTGGGACCAGCTCGACGCCGCGCAGCGCGAGCAGCTCATCGCGCCAGTCCGCGAGCGTTGGAACGGCAGCGATACCGGGGAGCGCGCACGCATGCTCGAGCATGCGCGCCGCTGGCAGTCGATGACACCCGGGCAACGCCAGGACGCCCGCCATGGCATGCACCGCTGGAAACACCTGCCACCGGCGCAGCAGCGCGAAGCGCGCGCGCTCTACGAGAAACTCAAGACCCTGCCGGAAGCCGAGCGCGCCACGCTGCGCGAACGCTGGCGCGCAATGACGCCCGAACAGCGACGGCAATGGGCTGCCGACAATCCGCCGCCCGCCCAGGGACGCCGCCCCGCGCCCTGATCCGGTGCGCTTTCCTGTGATGCCGCCCGGCGCAGGCCGGGGGGGTCTAGGAGATCGCCCAAGGCTTCGGCGCCATGCATGGCGCGCTCCACCCTCGCCAGGTTGCCGGCGTGGACCGATGCCACAAGTCGATTGATCGCACCCGGCCGGCGCGGCTGCGTCAGGCTGCCGCGGCCACGGGCGCCCGCGGCGGCCACACCGTGCGCGCCAGCAATTCGTCGTTCCAGTCCAGCGTCAACGCGCCATCGGCCAGCAGCAGCTGCGCGAAGTTGTAGAGGTTGCGCGCGTACATCTCGCTGGCATGCAGTGCGCCCTGGCTGGCAAGGTGCAGCGGGCCAGCGACGGTCACCCCGCCCAGGTCGATGGTCTCGCCCGGCCGCGTCGCCGCGCAGTTGCCGCCGGTCTCGGCAGCCAGGTCGACGATCACGCTGCCGGGCTTCATGCCGGCCACCATCGCCTCGCTGATGATCTTCGGTGCCGGGCGCCCGGGCACGGCGGCGGTGCAGACCACAACGTCGACACCCTTGAGATGTTCGGCCAGCCGACGCTGTTGCTCGGCGCGCTCCTCGTCGGTCAGCTGGCGCGCGTAACCGCCCTCGCCTGCGGCGCTGACGCCCAGGTCGAGGAACTTGCCGCCCAGCGATTCGATCTGCTCGCGGGTTTCCGGGCGCACGTCGAAGCCTTCGACCTGCGCACCGAGCCGGCGCGCGGTGGCGATGGCCTGCAGGCCGGCGACACCAGCGCCGATCACCAGCACCTTCGACGGGCGGATGGTGCCGGCCGCGGTGGTCAGCATCGGGAAGAACCGCGGCGCCAGCTGCGCGCCGATCAGCACCGCCTTGTAGCCGGCCATGCCGGCCTGCGAGCTGAGGATGTCCATCGCCTGCGCGCGCGTGGTGCGCGGCAGCCGTTCGAGCGGAAATGCGACCAGCCCGCCATCGACGATCGCCTGGCCGCGCGCGGCATCGGCCTCGGGCTGCAACGCGCCGACCAGGATCGCGCCCCGCTTGAGGGTGACCAGCAGCGCCGGCGCGGGCGGTTGCACGCACAACACGATGTCGGCATCGGCGAGCGCGGCATGGGCATCGTCGACCAGGGTCGCGCCCGCCTCCGCATACCCCGCATCGGCCAGGCTCGCCCCCTTGCCGGCGCCACGCTCGATGCGCACCTGCGCGCCGGCGGCCACGAACTTGCGGCAGGTTTCGGGCGTGAGCGCGACCCGGCGTTCGCCCTCCACGGTCTCACGCGCCACTCCGATGTTCACGCTCATGTCGGGTTTCTCCTCGCAGTGGACCCATCCTAAAGCACGGCCGCGGCGATGTGCCGCGGCAGCGGAACACCCGTGCTCCGCCTCACGGCCTGGGTGCGCGCAGGCGTCTGCCGGGCGTATCGCCCGGAGCGCAGACTTTCCCGGGATTCGACCGCAGCTGCCTGCGATCAGGCGCTCGCACGCGCCTGCCGCGCCATGGCCTGCAGTACCGCCGCCATCGCGCCTGCCGCGTCTCGCGGCTGCAGCGCGCCCGTACGCACCAGCGCGCGCAGCGCGGCGGGGGTGAGCAGGCGCGCCTTGGCGCCCCCCGCGTCGACCAGCAGGCAGGCGCCGGTCAGCGGGCTGCACCAGGCCAGGCGCAGTTGCCGTCCCGGCCCGTCCACGTCGCGCTGCAGGAAGCGCTGGCCTTCGACGATCTCCGCCAGGTCGGCGGCGCCTTCGGCCGGGACATCCGCATCGCCATCGCTGGCCTCGGGGGTCGCCGCGATGTCGTCGTCGCCAGCCAGGGCAATGATCTCGTGCGTGCGCCGCGGGGTCGCGGGCGTGGCATGCGCGGCAACCAGGGTCGCGATCTGGGACTCTGTCGCCGCCTCGTCCAGGCCGCACTGCTGACAGCAGGCGCGCAGCGCCGGCAGGATCGCCAGCAGCCGGTCGGCGATCTCCGTACCGGCTGCACGCAATGCCAGCGCATCGGTCTCCACCAGCGCATCGCCCAGCGCGCGCAGCTCTGCATGGCGCGCGGTGCCGGGACCGTCGCGCAGCCAGGCATGCACCAGCGCCTGGCGCCACTGGGCGTCGAGGAAGGTCGCCGTCGCATCCAGCACCTGGCGTCCCTGCAGGCAGGCGCGCAGCGCGGCATCGGCATCGCGGCGCGCGGCATCCAGGCGCTCGCGACCGCGGATGGCCTGCCAGGTCCGCCGTTCCGTGGCCTCGGCGCGGCGCCGCAGCGGCGCCATGCCCGCGTCGATCTGCGCCAGGCCGCGGGCGAACACCGTGAGGTCGCCATGCGCGGCATGGACGATCTCCTCGGCAATGCGGTCGGCCAGCGCGTGCGCGCCCGCGGCATCGCCGGGATCGGCGCCGTCCCACAGTTCCAGCAGCTGCGACAGCAGTTGTATCGAAGGTGGCGGCGGGTCGTCGAACAGGCGCGGATCCTCCAGCGCGCAGTACAGGTAGGGCAGGCTCAGTGCCGCCAGCCTGCGCAGTGCTTCGGGCGAGAGGTGGTGGCCGGCGATCAGCAGATCGAACATGCGCCCGACCAGGTCGATCGCGTCGTCCTGCTCCGGGGTCAGGCCGACATCGCGCTGTTCGATGCCCAGTTGCCCGGCCACCGCGTACAGGCCCGCGCGCATGCGGGTGGCGTGCTTCGCGGCCGGCCCCGGCAACGTGCCGTCGGCCTGCAGCAGGCCCAGCGTCGACATGAACTCCGCCTGGCGGAAGAACCGCCCCGGCGCCGCGCGGTCGCCCGGCGCTGCCGTGCGTGCGCGCCGGGCATGGGTGCGCAGCAGCGCGCCGCGGGGCCCGTCGCCAGTG
>JAFAFY010000267.1 GCA_023423235.1 Pseudomonadota bacterium | reverse complement strand
CGGCAAGGACGCGGTCCCAGCGGGGGTTCTCGCGCTCGTCGGCGACGCACAGGGTCACGCCCGGCACCCGCGCAGCAGCGTCAAGGGCATCCAGCAACCAGCGCTCCAGCACGTCGGGCGCGGCCAGCTCCCTGGGCCGCAGCACCAGCACCAGGCGCCGGAAGCAGGCATGGTGGTGGCACGCGAACGACTCCAGCAGCGCCATCACGCCGGCAGCGGTCTGCGGAGACATCTCGCCGGCGCCATCCCAGAGCGTGGCACCCTGCTCGCGGAAATCGTCGCGGCTGGCGATGTAGCTTTCCAGAAGCGACTGCCGCAACTGCCGGCTCAGGCCGAAGCCGGTCTCGCATTCGGCCTGCAACGGCAGGAACAGGTCGGGCACTGCCCATTCGCCCGGATGCTTCTGCGCCTCCAGGAACACGTCCAGCATGGACACGGCATTGCCCGGCAGACGCCAGACCAGCAGGCGGACGCCCGCATCGGCGCTTGCCTGCAGCCACAGGTCGCGCATCAGCGCCAGCCTGCGTTCGACCGCATTGCCTCGTTGCGACATCATCCAACTCCCGCCATCGGGCCCTGATGGCAGGGCATCAGTTCAACTGGATCTTGGCGCCGTTGATGGTGACGCCAGACGCATCGACGACGATGGTGGCCCCGTTGGACGAGATCACGATCTGCCCGCCGTCAATGATGATCCCCGAGGTTTCGCCCACGCCGATCGCAACCTGCGCTGCGGAGCTGACAGTCATCTCGCCAACCGCGCTCATCAGGCAGCTGCCGGCAACGCCCTGTTCCAGGTCGCCGCCCACCGACACGCTACGGTTGCCACTGTTGGCGTCCTCCACGACGCCATCGACCCCGCGCACGTCGTTGCCGGTGATGCCGACCTCTCGCCCCGCGCCCAGCACTTCAGTCACCGCGCCATCGACCTGCCGCTGCGATGTGCCGGTTACGGTTTCGGCCCAGGTGCCGTCGCGGCTGCTAGCGTAATTGCCGGTCAACGCGGTGCTGAAATCGCCGGTGATCGTCTCGCTGTAGCCGGCGGAGGAAATGGTCAGCGTCTGACCGGCGTGGTAAGTGTCTGAAACCGCGCCGGTCACCGTGGTTGTCGCACTGCCAGTGACGTCACGGGTCTGGCTTCCGGTGACCGTAGTCGCGTCATCCCCTGTCACCGCAAGGGTCCGGTTTGCGCCGACGGTGATGCTCTGGTTGGCACCGACACTGAGCGATTCGTTGACGGCAACGGAAGTCGCACGGTTGTTGCCGACGCTGTCGTTCTGGTCGTTGAGCACCGTCGTCGACATGTCCTTCTGCGCATGCAGGTCGAAGGCCTGTGCGTCAGCGGTGTCGTTCATTGTGAAGCCGTTGTAGCCCTCGCCCTTGACGGTCCTGGACTTCAGGCCACTGACGTTGGTGCCGAACGGCGGCATGTTGTGTTCGTTGTAGACGCGCCCGACGATCAGAGGCCGGTCGGGGTCGCCATCGAGAAAGTCGACCACCACTTCCTGGCCGATCCGCGGCACCGACACGCCGCCCATGTCGGCGCCGGCCCATGGATTGGCGACCCGGACCCAGCAGGAACTGCTCTCGTCGAAACGGCGGCGGCGGTCCCAGTGGAACTGCACCTTGACCCGCCCGTAGCGGTCGTCGTGGATCTCCTCGCCGGGCGGCCCCACCACCGTCGCGGTCTGCGGACCCGGCATCCGCGCCAGCGGCGTGACGCGCGGCGGCCGGTATGGAATGCGGCGGCGCAGGCAGGAAACGCGGGTGTTGAACTCGAAGCTTTCGAGCTTGCTGAAATCCGGGCTGAAGTTGTTGGCCGCCTCGTAATGCGCATCCACGACCAGGAAGGTGCGTTCGGCCTCGTCACGCTCCAGATGATCGAAATGCTGTTCGAGCACGAAGCAGCGCCCGGGCTGCAGGCGCCGGTGCTGGCCCTCGCCCTCGAACAGCTTGGTCTGCCATGCGCTCTCCTCCGAGCGCAACGTCGCCAGCGCACTGCCGACTGCACTGTCGAGGTACTTGGCGGCACCGTCGTAACTGTAGCGCTCCAGGGTCGGCATCCCGCCCGAGGGCAGCTGCAACGGTCGATCCACGGCGAGGTCGGTATCGGGCTGCTTGAAATCGAAACTCCGCAGGCTGTGCAGGCTGGTGCCGATGCGCCTGCGCGGGCGCCATTGCTGCAGTCCCAGACTGTCGAGCGCGCCCTCGCCGGACATGAAGCGTGCGTCCGGCGGACCTTCGATCATCGGCAACTGGCAAGAATCGTCGCACAGCACCATCTCGTGCCCGTCAGGGCCGTGCTCGAAGCGGTAGTGGATGCCCGCGTCCTCGAGCAGCCGTGAAACGAAGGCGAAGTCCGACTCGTTGTACTGCACGCAGTAGGACAGCGTCGGATACCGCGCCAGGTCCAGTTCGTGGCGATAACTTGCGATCGGCGCATAGCCGGCGAACACCTCGTCGATGACGTCCACCACCGAGAGGTCCTGGAAGATCCGACAGTTGCCGGAATGCCGAAGAAA
>JAFAFY010000200.1 GCA_023423235.1 Pseudomonadota bacterium | reverse complement strand
CCACGTTGTAGACCACCGGGATGGCGCCGGTCAGGCCGTTCTGCTCGACGAAGTTGCCCATCCAGGCGCCGCCCTGCTTGCTGTCGCGCTTGAACGGGTCGAGGTAGAACAGCGCGATCTGGGTGCCGTCGGCGTCCTTGATGTCGAACACGCGCACGTCCGGGTGGTAGACCGGCAGATCGGTGCGCTCGGTCGCGGTGATGCCGTAGAGCTGGTTGGCAGCGAAGAACACGCCATCCTTGAGCACGCGGTCGAGTTCGAAGTAGGGACGGATCTGGGCTTCGTCGAGGTCGAATTCGGCCTTGCGCACCTGCTCGGCGTAGAAATCCCAGTCGGCGGCGCCGGCGGTGAAGCCGCCGTTTTGTGCATCGACCACGCCCTGGATCTTCGCCAGCTCGGCGCGCGCGCGCGCGGTCGCGGCGGGCACGGTGTCGGTCAGCAGCTTGAAGGCGGCCTCCGGCGTCTTGGCCATCTGGTCGGCGATGCTGTAGGCGGCGTAGTTCGGGAAGCCCAGCAGCTGGGCCTTGCGCGCGCGCAACTCGGCCAGGCGCTGGATGGTGGCGCGGGTGTCGTTGCCGTCGCCCTTCTCGGCGCGTCCGGTCGAGGCCGCCAGCACTTCCTCGCGCAGCGCGCGATCACGCAGCGAGGCCAGCACCGGCTGCTGGGTGGTGTTCTGCAGGCTCAGCAACCACTGGCCTTCCTTGCCTGCGGCCTTGGCGGCGTCGGCCGCGGCAGCGATCGTGCCGTCGTCGAGGCCATCGAGGCGGGCGCGGTCGCTGACCAGTACGCCACCGGCATTGCTGGCGGCCAGCAGCCTGTTGCCGAACGCGGTGGAGAGCGAGGATTCCTCGGCGTTGAGCTTGCGCAGCTCGGCCTTGTCGGCATCGGACAGCAGTGCGCCGGCGCGTTCGAAGTTCTGCTGGGTACGCTCGACCAGGGTCTTCTGCTCGGGCGTGAGCTCGAGGCTGTCGCGCTGGTCGTAGAGTGCCTTGACCCGGGCGAACAGCGCGGGGTCGAGGTGGATCGCGTCGCTGTGCTCGGCCAGCTTGGGCGCCAGCGCTTCCTCGGCGGCCTGCAGGGTCTCGTTGGTGTTGGCACCGGCCAGGGCGAAGAACACGCTGGCGCTGCGGGTCAGCAGTTCGCCGCTGCGCTCCAGCGCCTCGATGGTGTTGGCGAAGGTGGCCGGCTCGGGGTTGTCGGCGATCTGCCGCACTTCGGCCAGGTGCTGGCGCATGCCCTCTTCGATCGCCGGCTGGTAGTCGGTGTCCTTGAGCTTGTCGAACGGCGGCGCCTGGAACGGCAGCGGGCTGGCCACCAGCAGGGCGTTGTCGCCCGTGGCGGGCGCATCGGCAGGTGCGGTCTGGGAAGCGGGCATCGGGGACTCGTTGGCGGTGCGGTCGCAGGCGCCAAGCGCCAGTGCGATCGCGGAAGACAGGAGCAACGTACGCAACATGGGAGGGAACTCCGGGAGATTCAACGCGGGGACTGGCTGCGACCGGAATGCCGGCCTGCCAGCCGTATAGCCTGCGCCCGTTGCCCGGCGCGCGAAAGGGGGACGTGCACCGGTGGCCACGCCAAGACCGCGACCGCCATCGCTGCGCGTGCGCCACGGCGCCAGCCCAAGGCGCTGCTCCGGCGCGGCAGTCTTCGACGCGGGTACCTGCGGCGCAGCCGGGCTCAGTCGGCGAACCGCTGGCTGGCGCAGGCGTCGGGGGAGACATCATGGGTGATGCCGTTGTCGAGCACGCCGATGGCATGCGCCGGCGTCTCGCCCACGGTGGCGGCGCCGGGATAGCGCACGGCGATCGCGCGGGCGGCGGCGTCCTCGTCGGCGGTGGCGGCTGCGGCCAGCGTGGCCGCGGTATCGGCGATGGCCCGGCGCCGCGGGTCGTCGGCCGGCATCGCGCGGATGTCGGGATGCGCTTCCAGCAACCGGTACCAGGCCAGCGCACGCGGCAGGTCGGGAGTGACCGACTGCGCGAGGAAGGTGCGGTAACCACCGCCGCCATCGGCGTAGGCCACCGCCAGTGCCAGCATGCTGGGCACGTCGCCCTGGGCGGCGGCACGCGTGGCGATCGCTTCGGCCTCGCCGCGGTAGGTCTGCAGCGCCGGCAGCGTCTCCATCAGCTCATGGAAGCGGAACGCGTTGCCGCTGGCGTAGTGGCGCATCGCCGGCAGATGCCCGGCCAATGCGGCCTGGCGCCAGTAGCGGGCGCGGGTACCGGCATCGGCGGGGGTCGCCCCCTCGCAAGGCCGCAGTTGCAGGTCGACGTTGTCGACGAAGGCCTGCAGCTTGGCCTGCTGCGCATCGAGGCTTGCCCGCGCCGACTCGTCCAGATCACTGCGCGCGATCAGCAGCTGGTGGCGGTCGAGCTGCACCTGCAGCGCACGCCGCTGCTGGGCGAGGCCATCGCAGCGTTCGTGCTCGGACGCCAGCCGGCAGGCGGCGCGGGCATCGCCACGGGCCGCGCGCGCGACCAGGTCGTCGTGGATCAGGCGCAGCGGCTGGCCGGTGGGGGGCAGCGGGATGTCGGCCTGCGCCTGCG
>JAFAFY010000169.1 GCA_023423235.1 Pseudomonadota bacterium | reverse complement strand
TTTCTGTTTCGGTTTCTGTTGCGCTGTCGGCCTCGACCTCGGCCGCGAATCCGGCATCGGCTTCGACTTCGGTTCCAGCATCGGAACCGACCTCGATTTCCGGCGTGTCTCCGGAGCCGGGCTCGGGCTCGGGTTCGGGCTCGGGTTCGGCCTGCGCCAGGGACGTGTCGCGTTCGGGCTCCGTTGCCGAGACCGGCGCAGCCTGCGGGGCGGCATCCGCGGCAAGCCCTGCAGCCACCAGTGCGCGCAGGTGGTCCTCGAAGGCCCTGCGCTCCCGCGCCAGAAGATCGACTTCCAGTTGTGCCACCGCGGCAGCATCGGCCTGGCCGGCCGCGGCTTCGAGGCCTTCGGCCGCGACCGCATCATCGGATGGCGCGTGCGCTGAGCCATCCGCGTCCGTCGCCGCGGCGGCTGCGTCTTCCGCGTCCTGCGCCGCCTTCAACCGTTCCGCTTCGAGACGCTCGTTCTCGAAGCGGAGCATGTCCAGATGCTCCTGGTGTCGCAACGCGGCGATCCGCGCCTGCTCGTCCGCTTCAAGACGTGCGACCTCGAGACGCTCCGCCTCGCGTCTTTCCTCGTCGAGACGCTCTGCTTCCAGACGCGCGGCTTCCAGTCTCTCGGTCTCGAGGCGTTCTGCTTCGATACGCTCGGCTTCCAGCCTTTCGGTCTCGAGGCGTTCGGCTTCGAGCCGGTCTGCTTCGAGCTGTTCTGCTTCGCGTCTTTCGGCCTCGGCACGCTCGGCTTCAAGACGTTCCGCTTCGAGGCGCTCCGCGTCGAGGCGCTTGGCTTCGAGCCGGTCTGCCTCAAGACGCTCGGCTTCGGCACGCGCCGCCTCGAGGCGCTCGGCTTCGATACGCTCGGCTTCAAGCCTCTCCGTCTCAAGCCGTTCCGCTTCGAGACGCTCGGCTTCAAGGCGTTCGGTCTCAAGACGTTCTGCTTCGATACGTTCGGCTTCGAGCCGTTCTGCTTCGCGTCTTTCGGCCTCGGCACGCTCGGCTTCGAGGCGCTCGGCTTCAAGACGCTCCGTCTCAAGCCTCTCCGCTTCAAGGCGCTCGGCTTCGAGGCGCTCCGCCTCAAGTCGTTCGGCCTCAAGACGTTCTGCTTCAAGACGCTCGGCCTCTGCACGCTCCGCTTCAAGGCGCTCGGCTTCGGCACGCGCCGCCTCGAGTCGTCCGGCCTCAAGACGGTCGGCTTCGAGCCGCTCCGCCTCGTCGTCGGCAGCATCGAACAGCGCGGCGAATCGGTCGGTCGCGACGTCCGGCAAGGTATCGCGAGCGGCAACGACACGCGCTTCCAGCGCAGGCAACACGGCAACACCTGCCTCGGGCGCGTGCAGCCGCAGCAGGGTATCGCGCACATAAGCGGCAAGGTCGGCCATCGTGCCGAACACGCCCGGATCCGGTGCGACATTGGCCGCAACCAGTCGCCGCGCGTACTCCTCGGCAGGCGCCAGCAGGGCGCCGACCACCGGCACTTCGGCCATCGCGAACGCGCCGTGCATGGTGTGCAGCGCACGCAGGAGGCGATCGCCATCGACTGCACCGGCATCGCCGGCACTGGCGATCCAGGCGTCGACGGTGTCCAGGTGGCCCTTGACCTCGGTGTCGAGGATCTCCAGCAGCAAGGCGTCGACCGATGCGGGCACGGTTTCGACGGCATCCGCGCCGTCCGCGGCGGCGGTGGCGTCGGCAAGGTCCGTTTCGGCATCGGCTGCGGTGGCATCCGCAGCGGATGTGGCAGCGGCGTATCCCGTGTCATCGTCCGCGCCGGCATCTGCGGCCGCCAGCGGGGCGCGCGTGCCCGGCTCGGCCGGCAGGGTATCGTCGCCGGCGGCAATGCGCGCGGCCGAAGCCTGCATCGTCTCCAGGTCGGCAGCCAGCGCGGCGTCGCCGCGCAACACGGCCTGCAGGTGCGGCAGGGTGTAGAAGGCCTGGTCGACCATCGCCACCACGGCCGGGCTGGCGCTGCGGGCGCCTTCCAGCACGCGGTTGAGCATGCTCTCCACGGCCCAGCTGAATTCGCCCAGGGTGCGCGCCCCGACCAGACGGCCGCTGCCCTTGAGGGTGTGGAACACGCGACGGATCGGCCGCAGCAGTTCCAGGTTGTCCGGTTGCGCGCGCCATGGCGGCAGCAGGCTGTCGAGATTCTCGATCTCGCCGGCAAATTCCTCGAGGAACACCTCGCGGATTTCGTCGTCGATCTCGTCGCCGGTCTGCTCGAAACCGCCGGGACGCGCGCCGTCGGCCATCGATCCCCCGGTCACCGGCACGACGGCAGCGTTCGGCGCGGCAGATGCCGGCACGGCAGGATCGGCCACCGCGGCTGGCGGCTGCGCCTCCGCGGCATGCGGTTGCGCCGCGCTGGAACCCACGCGCGGATCGGTGCCGCGCGCGAGCTGGCCAAGATCGATGTCGAACGGACTGGCCGGCGCTTCCGCGGCATCCAGCGTGGACGCCGGCACGGCTTCCGCCGCCGGCAGCGGCCAGTAACCCAGGGCTTCGAGGCTGGCCCGCGCGATGTCGAGGATGTCGTTGCGATCGCCGCGCTGGCCGCGCAGCGATTCCAGGTAGTACTCCAGGCTCGCCAGGGCGTCGGCGAAGGTATCGAGCTGGCGACCGTTGGGCACGCGCCGGCGTGCGATCAGTTCGCGCTCGGTATACAGGCGCACGCCGGTCAGGTAGTCGGCGGCCTGCGGAATCTCGAGGATCTTCAGCGCGCCCGCCACTTCGTGCAGCAGCCGCGGCACTTCCTGCAGTTCGCTGTGGTCCCAACTGGTCTCGACGAAGGCGACCAGCGCCTGGCGGGCGTCGGAGAAGTTCGCCACCGCCTCGCGGATCACCACCGCGACCGTCTGCTGCGCCTCGACGGCAAGCGCGTCTTCCGCGCCCGAGCCGTCGTCGCCACTGCCCGGACCCAGCCGCGAGACCTGGTCGTCGAGGCTGGCATCGACGTACAGCAGTGCGCCGGCCACATCGAGCAGGCTGTCCTCGTTGGCCGGACGCGCGCCATCGACGATCGCGGTCATGGTGTCGCGCTGCTGCTGCACGATCGCGCGCGCGGCGCCCAGCCCCAGCATGCCGAGAGTGTCGGCCACGCCTGCCAGCACCGCGATCTGCGGCTGCAGCACCGAGGCATCGGCGGCGTGCGTGCGCAGGTGCAGGTCGAGGGCTTCCTTGACCCGCAGCAGGTCTTCCTTGACCGCGCCCGATACGGTGTCGAGCAGCGCGCGGTTGCGGCCGCTCAGGCTGCTGCGCGCATGGTCGATCTCCGATGCGGACGGCAGCTCGGCCTGCAGGTCGAAGGCCTCGCGCACTGCATCGAGCGCGGGATGTCCTGCCGGTGCGTGGGCGACGTGGTAGAGCAGTTGCCGGGTCGGCTCCTGGGCAGACTCGGCCGACACCGGCGCGGAGAGCGACGGATCGAGATGCTGGCGGGCTTCGCGCTCGACGCTGGCGAACACCTTGCGCAGCGCCGCGCCATCATCGACCGCGCCATCGGCCAGGGCCTGGGCGACCCGGGTGGCGACCCACAGCATGCGCCGCACCGCATCGGGCACCGCGCCGCCCGACAGCGTGCCCAGGGCGTCGGCCAGCGCCGTGGCATCGGCCGGGGCGATGGCGGCATCGGCCGGCCAGGCATCCAGTGCGGCGTGCAGTGCACGCAACGCGACGCCGGGCGCTTCGCCGGTGGCCGGCGCGGCCGGCAATCCGGATTCCGGGAGCGGGCGCGCAAGATCCGGCGCGAACAGGATGCTCTCGCTCAGGCCCGTCTCGCCGCGCGCGGCGCGCAATTCGTTGAGCAGCGGCAGCAGCACGATCGGGATGTCGCGGTGGCCGCCCTGCAGGCGTTCGAGGTAATCGGGCAGCAGCAGCATGCCGCGCAGCAGTGCCGCGCAGGCGGCGTCGCGGTCGGCGGTGCGGTTGTCGCGCAGCGCATCCGCCAGCCGCTCCATCTCCTCCACCACCATCGCCGGCGCCGACAGCTCGACCATCCGCAGCGTGCCCTGCGCCTGGTGCAGGTAACCGGCGCACAGGCGCATGCGGCTGCTGTCGGCCGGGTCCTCGACGAAGCCCTCGAGTTCCAGCCGGGCCTGGCGCAGCACCTCGTCGAGCTCGGGCTTGATCCAGCCCAGCATCGTATGGTCGATGGCATCGCGCAGCGCGGTCATGCGGCCTCTCCCGGGGGAGCGGCGCAGGGTCCGGGCGCGCCGGCGGAACTCACGATCATTGCGATGGTCCTGCTCAGGCCGGCAGCTTGAAGTCGGCGACCGAGCGGCGCAGGTCGGCCGCGAGCTGCGCCAGGTTGCCGATCGATTCCGCGGTCTGGTTGGCGCCCTGCGAGGTCTGCGCGGTGATCGACTGGATCGTGTGCATGGCCGCGGTGATGTTGGTCGCCGCCGACGACTGCTGGTGCGCCGCCGAGGAGATGCCCTGGATGAGGTCGGCCAGGCTGGTGGAGACGTTTTCGATCTCGCCCAGCGCGGTACCCGCGTCCTCGGCCAGGCGTGCGCCGGCCACCACCTCGGAGGTCGTCTGCTCCATCGAGGTCACGGCTTCGTTGGTGTCGGACTGGATGGTCTGGACCAGGGTCTCGATGCGCTTGGTCGCGCTGGAGGAGCGTTCCGCGAGGCGCTGCACTTCGTCGGCCACCACCGCGAAGCCGCGGCCGGCCTCACCGGCGGAGGCCGCCTGGATGGCCGCGTTCAGCGCCAGGATGTTGGGCTGCCCGGAGATGTCGTTGATCAGTTCCACGATCGAGCCGATTTCCTGCGAGCTTTCGCCCAGGCGCTTGATGCGCTTGGAGGTTTCCTGGATCTGGTCGCGGATCGAGTCCATGCCCTGGATCGTCTCGCGCACCACGCCCGCGCCCTTGGTCGCGATCTGCACCGAGCGCTGCGCCACGTCGGCCGACTCCGCGGAGTTCTTCGACACCTGGTCGATGCTCAGCGCGATTTCGCTGATGCGCTCGGACGCGGAGTTGATTTCCTGCGCCTGGTGGCCGGCGGCCTCGGCCAGGTGCATCGCGGTGGCCTGGGTTTCCTGCGCGCTGGACGCAACCTGCACCGAGGTGTCGTTGATCGTCTGCACCAGGCTGCGCAGCTGCTCGATGGCGAAGTTGATCGAGTCGGCGATCGCCCCGGTCATGTCCTCGGTCACCGTGGCCTTGACGGTCAGGTCGCCTTCCGCCAGCGAGCCCATTTCGTCCAGCAGGCGCATGATCGCCTCCTGGTTGCGGTTGTTGAGCTCCATCGTGGTCTCGTAGCGCTCGCGCTGGGCGCGGCTGAGCGAGAACAGCAGGCCGACGATCGCGCCGAGCGCGACCAGGCCGGCGATGATGCTGATCCAGATGTTGCCCAGCAGGCTGGTGTCCTTGAGCGAGCCGAACGCGGTGAAGGCGTTGAACAGCGAATCGCTGTCGGCCAGCAGCTTGTCCGAGCCGCCGACCAGGGTCGCGGCCGCGGTCTGCGCTTGGAACAGCTGGTCGGCGCTGGTGAGGATCGATTCCAGGTCCTCGCGCATCGTCGCCCACGCGGCGTCGGCCTTGGACAATGCGGCCAGCGCGTTGCCGTTGGTGAGCGCCTGCAGTTCGCGCGTGGGGTCGCCCTCGCGCAGGCCGGTCATCACCTGCTGGAAATCTTCCGCGTTGCGGCGCAGGCCCTGGCCTGCGATCACTGCGCCACCACCACCCGCCTGCACTTCGGTGACGCGGCGCGCCATGTCGCCGGCGGTCACCACCTGGCGCAGCGCCATGTACACCTGCGAGGACGGCGAGCCGCTGCTCGACATCGCGCGCACCAGCTCGTCGAGCAGCGCCTGCAGCTGCGGCACGCCCTGACTGAAGCGGTCGGCCTGGCCGGCGAACGCCAGCACCGCGGCCTCGCTGTCGGCCAGCTGGCCGGCGCTCACCGACAGCGGCTCCCAGGTCTGGGTGACGGCCCGGATCGGACCGGCCACGCCGGTGGTGTCGCCGAACTGCGCGTTGAGCTGGCGGATGTCGCCATCGATCTGGGCACGGGTCTCGCGGAACGCCGCGAAGGCCGCCGCGTTGCCGCGCACCGCCTCGGCGCCCTGGTTGGCCAGACGCTGCGAATCCACGCGCAGGTTCGAGGCCGAAGTACTGGCGCCGCCCAGCCGTGCCGCCTTCCAGGTGCTGTAACCGGTATTGAGGACCAGGACGAGGCCCGCCACGGCCAGCAACACGACCCAGAAATTGGTGCCGAAGGTGCGCTTGCCGCCTGCGAGGGTGTCTGCTGCTGTGCTCATGCTGGTTCGATCCTGCGGATGCTCGATACGGAAAGTGCGGCTCAGGCCGCGGCTTGTCTGAATTCCGGCGTACGGCCCAGCCGGTCAAGACTGAACACGCCCCAGGTCGCGTCGGCGTTCTGGTAGGCGCGGTCGATGAAATGCGCATAGCGGCCCTCGGCGATGCGCTCGGCCGAGACTTCCTCTTCCTCGACGAAGCTGCGCTGGCCGAACAGCTCATCGATGGTCACCGCGACGTCGCCGCCGGGCTGGCGCACGATCAGCACGCGCTGGCTCTCCTGCAGCACGGTGCGTTCGCCCTCGAGGAACTGCTTGAGGTCGACGATCGGCAGCAGGCTGCCGCGGATGTTGGCCACGCCCAGCATCCACGGCTGGGCGCCGGGGACGGGGGTGATCTGCGGGATCGGCAGGATCTCGATCACCTCGCCGAAGGCCGAAGCCAGGCGGCGGCGGCCGATGCGGTAGCCGACGCCGCGCCACAGGCCGGGGGCGTCGAGCTCCTCGGGCAGGCCGACGACATGCCCCAGGCTGCGGCGTTCATAGTCGGCCAGGATCGCGAATGCGCCGGCGGCGGGCTGCTGCAGGCTCACGCCCCCAGGACCTCGCCGATCTGCGCCAGCAGCGCGTCCTCGCGCGGCGGCTTGACGATATAGCCCTTGGCGCCCTGGCGCAGGCCCCACATGCGGTCGGTGTCCATGCCCTTGGTGCTGACGATCACCACCGGAATGCCCGCGGTCTCGGCATCGCGCGACAGCGCGCGGGTGGCCTGGAAACCGCTCATGCCCGGCAGCACCACGTCCATCAGCACCAGGTCCGGGCGCTCGCGCTTGCACACCACGATGCCGTCCTCGGCGCTGTTGGCGGCCAGGACCTCGTGGCCGGCGCGTTCGAGCCACTGCGTCAGCACCGCGATATCGGTCGGCGAATCCTCGATCAGCAGGATGCGTGCCATGACAGGCTCCTTGCTCAGGCGTTGACGTGCGTGCGGATCGCGTCGAGGAGCTCCTCGCGCGTGAACGGCTTGGTGACGTACTGCTCCGAACCGACGATGCGGCCGCGCGCCTTGTCGAACAGGCCATCCTTCGACGACAGCATGATCACCGGCGTGTCGCGGAATTCCTGGTTGTGCTTGATCAGCGCACAGGTCTGATAGCCGTCGAGCCGCGGCATCATGATGTCGACGAAGATGATCTGCGGCCGCTGGTCGGCGATCTTGGCAAGCGCCTCGAACCCATCGACCGCGGTCGTGACCTCCGCGCCCTCGCGCTTGAGCAGCGTCTCGGCGGTGCGTCGGATGGTCTTCGAGTCGTCGATCACCATCACCCGCAGCCCATGCAGGCTGCCCGCGGGCGGCGTGTCGTCACTGGTCATGCTGTCTCCCCTGGTGCACGACGCGCCTGTGCCTGGCGTCGTTGCAAGCGCGTGTTATATCCCAGCCGGCCGCGGGAGTGTCAAGCGCTACGCGTGGTTTGTGCGCGCTGCCGCGCAATTCCAGCCGATCGCGACGTCCGCCCGGCGCCGGCACGCCTGTTAACATCGTGCGCCCTGCCCTGCCGGTACAACCGCAATGTCACTCGATGTCGTCGTGGTGATGGACCCGATCGCCTCGATCAAGGTCGCCAAGGACTCGACGCTGGCGATGCTGCTGGAGGCGCAGCGTCGCGGCCACCGCCTGCATTACGTCCGCCCCGGCGGACTGGCGATGTCCGGTGGCACCGCGGTGGCGACGGTCGCGGCGCTGGTGGTGCGCGACGATCCCCGCGACTGGTTCGAGCTCGGCGGGATGGCGGTGCGCGCGTTCGGCGACAACGACATCGTGCTGATGCGCACCGACCCGCCGGTGGATGCCGACTACCTGCAGGACACCCAGATCCTGGACATGGCCCGGCGCCAGGGCGCGCAGATCGTCAACGACCCGCAGGGCCTGCGCGACCTGAACGAGAAGCTGGCCGCGCTGCTGTTCCCGCATTGCTGCCCGCCGACCCTGGTCAGCCGCGACCCCGCGCTGCTCAAGGCCTTCATCGCCGAGCATGGCGAGGCGGTGCTCAAGCCGCTCGACGGCATGGGCGGGCGCTCGATCTTCCGGGTCCGCGCCGGCGACGCCAACGTCAACGTGATCCTGGAAACCCTGACCCAGGGCCGCCACCTGGCGATGGCGCAGCGCTACCTGCCGGAGATCGTCGACGGCGACAAGCGCATCCTGCTGATCGACGGCGAGCCGGTGGACTATTGCCTGGCACGGATTCCGCAGGGCGACGAATTCCGCGGCAACCTGGCCGCTGGTGGCCGCGGCGAAGGTCGGCCGCTGAGCGAACGTGATCGCTGGATCGCGGGCCAGGTAGGCCCCGAGATGAAACGCCGCGGCATGCGTTTCGTCGGCCTGGACGTGATCGGCGACTATCTGACCGAGGTCAATGT
>JAFAFY010000121.1 GCA_023423235.1 Pseudomonadota bacterium | reverse complement strand
GCGCTTGCGGCGCGGTCCTTGCGCCCTTCCCCCGCCGGCGGGGGAAGGGTTGGGATGGGGGCGCTCTGGATTGCGGGCCGCAACGATGGAAGAAGCGCCTCGACACCGGATGCGAACCGGCGCTCCGCGAATGTGGACTGGCGCTCCGGGATGCACTGCGGTCCGCCGCGCCATCACCCGCCCGCGGCGCGACCTCTCACCCATGAAGGGCGCAATGCCCGCAGGCGGGAGAGGTGCCTGTAGCGAGCAGATGCGAGTCGAAACAGTGTGGTCAGCGCGCTTGCGGCGCGGTCCTTGCGCCCTTCCCCCGCCGGCGGGGGAAGGGTTGGGATGGGGGCGCTCTTACCGGAACCTGCGGCGCGCCCCCCCCCATCACGTTAGGCGCCGACGCGCTGCCGCATGCGGGAGCCGCGCCCGATGCGCTGCCCGGACGACAAGAACCTCAGCTCAGCTGCCCGTGGCAGTGCTTGTACTTCTTGCCGCTGCCGCAGGGACAGGGGTCGTTGCGGCCGACCTTGTCGCCGTCGCGGACGATCTGGGCCTGCTGCGCGGGTGCCTGGCCGCCCTGGGCGGCGCGGACGTCGTCGGCCTCCTCGTCGGCGCCATAGCCGCCGGAGCCGGCGTGCTGGAACTGGGCCTGGTTGAGCTTGGCCTCGACCTGGCGGCGCTCGGCGGCTTCCAGTGCGGCGATCTCCTCCTCGCTGCGCACGCGCACGCGCGCCAGCATGGTCACCACGTCCTGCTTGACCTTGTCGAGCATCTCCGAGAACAGGAGGAACGCCTCGCGCTTGTACTCCTGCTTGGGCTGCTTCTGCGCGTAGCCGCGCAGGTGGATGCCCTGGCGCAGGTAGTCCATGCGGCCCAGGTGCTCCTTCCAGCCCTGGTCGAGCACGTTGAGCATGATGTGCTTCTCGAGCATGCGCATGGTCTCGGGGCCGAGCTGGGCTTCCTTGTCGGCGAACATACGGTCGATCTCGGCCAGCACGTGGTCGGTGATCTGCTCGGCATCGAGCTCCTGGCGCGCCTTCGCCAGCTCGACCAGGCCGAGGCGCACGCCGAACTCGCGTTCGAGTTCCGACTCCAGGCCCGGCAGGTCCCACTGGTCGTCGATCGACTGCGGCGGCACGTACTGGGCGACGATGCCGGCGGCGACGTCGGCGCGGATGCCGTCGATGTTGTCCTTGACGCTCTCGGCGTCCAGCAACTCGTCGCGCTGGCCGTAGATGACCTTGCGCTGGTCGTTGTTGACGTCGTCGAAGTCGAGCAGGTTCTTGCGGATGTCGAAGTTGTGGGCCTCGACCTTGCGCTGCGCGTTGGCGATCTGCTTGGTGACCAGCGGCGACTCGATGATGTCGTCCTCCTGCAGGCCCATGCGCGCCATGACCTTCTGCACCCAGTCAGCGGCGAAGATGCGCATCAGGTTGTCTTCGAGCGACAGGTAGAAGCGCGAGGAGCCCGGGTCGCCCTGGCGGCCGGAGCGGCCGCGCAGCTGGTTGTCGATACGCCGCGATTCGTGGCGCTCGGTGCCGAGGATGTGCAGGCCGCCGGCGGCCTTGACCGCGTCGTGGCGCTCCTGCCAGCCGGCCTTGAGGCGGTTGCGGGTGGCCTCGTCGACCGGCGCACCGGTCTCGGCCTCGATCGCGGCCAGTTCGGCCTCAAGCGAGCCGCCCAGCACGATGTCGGTACCGCGGCCGGCCATGTTGGTGGCGATGGTCACCGCGCCCGGGCGCCCGGCCTGGGCGATGATCTGCGCCTCGCGCTCGTGCTGCTTGGCGTTGAGCACCTCGTGGTGGATGCCCTCCTTGCGCAGGTGTTCGGACAGCAGTTCGGAGACCTCGATCGAGGTGGTGCCCACCAGCACCGGCTGGCCGCGTTCGTGGGCTTCCTGGATCGCGCGCGCGACCGCGCGGTACTTGCCGGCGCGGTTGAGGAACACCGCGTCGGGCGCGTCCTTGCGGATCATCGGCCGGTGCGTCGGGATCACCACCACTTCCAGCCCGTAGATGCTTTCGAACTCGAACGCCTCGGTGTCCGCGGTACCGGTCATGCCCGAGAGCTTCTTGTACATGCGGAACAGGTTCTGGAAGGTGATGCTGGCCAGCGTCTGGTTCTCGCGCTGGACCGGCACGCCTTCCTTGGCCTCGACCGCCTGGTGCAGGCCGTCGGACCAGCGCCGGCCCGGCAGGGTGCGGCCGGTGAACTCGTCGACGATGATCACCTCGCCGTCGCGGACGATGTAATGGTCGTCGCGCTGGTAGATGGCGTGCGCGCGCAGCGCGGCGTTGAGGTGGTGGACGACGTGGATGTTCTGCGGCGCGTAGAGGCTGTCGTCGCCGTCGAGGATGCCGGCCTTGCGCAGCAGTTCCTCGGCGTGTTCCTGGCCGGCCTCGGACAGGTGCACCTGCTTGCCCTTCTCGTCGACCCAGTAGTCGCCCTCGCCGTCCTCGGTCTCCTGGCGCACCAGCGACGGCACCACGCGGTTGGTCTTGATGTAGAGCTCGGGGGT
>JAFAFY010000082.1 GCA_023423235.1 Pseudomonadota bacterium | reverse complement strand
GAGCAGCAGCGCTGGCCAGGCGAAGCCGCCCGCGCCATCGGCCAACCACGCAGGCCAGGCACTCATCGCCGCCGCGCCAGCAGGATGGCGAAGCGCGTGCGTGCAGCCGCTTCGACGGCATCGATATTGATGCCATCCAGGTCGCGCCGGTACGGGCCGTCGCGCAGTGCCGCGCCGACGCCGTGTTCGAACACCGGCGGACGCATGCCACGATCGAGGAACCGCAGCCAGTCGTCGCCCTGCAGCCGGTCGGCCTGGGGATCGACCTGTCTTGAGGCACGCCGCAGCAGCGCCGAGATCGCCGCAAGCCGCGCCGCCGGCGCGTCGATACCGGCAAGCTGCCCGTCGAACAGCGCGCGATACCGGCGCAGCCGCTGGCGCCGCCGCCAGGCCAGCCCGGCGAGGACACCAGCAACCAGCAGCACGAGTCCCGCCACCAGCCACCAGCCGGGCGCAGGCGGCCACCACGGCGGCGGCGGCGGCTGGTGGATGTCGCGCAGCAGGAGATCGGGCGCCTGCATCGTCATGCCGCCTTGGGACGGCCGAACAACGGCAGCCAGGCCTCGCTGGCGGCGTCGGTCGACAGCGCAGTGGCGCGCACGCCGCGGGTGCGCAGCATCGCCAGCGCCGCGTCCAGCGGATCGACGAACGCCTCTCGCCAGCGTGCACGCTGGGACGCGGCGGCAAGATCGAGTTCGACCCGCGCGCCCCCCTGCAGGAATGCCAACCGCTTGCGCGGCGGTTCGCGCTCCAGCGGGTCGACCAGCAACAGCACCAGCACCTCGCTGTGCGCGGACAGTGCGGTCCAGCGCTCGGGCGGTACGGCGGCAACGCTGCGGGGATCGGCCAGCACCAGCATCCGCGAGCCCGGGCGCAGCAGCCGCCGGGCGTGATCCAGCGCCACCGCAAGCCCGAGATCATCGGCCGGCGGCGCGGTGTACCAGCGCACCAGGGCGTCGAGCACGCGCAGCGCACCGCGCGGGCCGTTGCCGGGTGGAATCGGCGGTTCGGATGCGCTGCCGCGCAGCGCGGCGATGCGGTCGCCATCGGCAATCGCCGCCCAGGCGCCAATGGCGCCGGCGCGCGCGGCCTGC
The DNA here is from genome assembly GCA_023423235.1 of Pseudomonadota bacterium. Lineage (GTDB taxonomy): Bacteria > Pseudomonadota > Gammaproteobacteria > Xanthomonadales > Xanthomonadaceae > Luteimonas. Next base: position 5,926 of record JAFAFY010000082.1, on the reverse strand, counting down.
ACCGACTTGAAGCGCTGCCGGGTACCGAAATACAGCGCCGGCGCGGTGTCGGCCACGATCAGGCTCAGGCGCTCGCGCTCGGCCTGGAAGGTCTTGGTATGCGCGCGGCCGGTGCGCGCGGTGACCCGCCAGTCGATATGACGGGCGTCGTCGCCGGCGACGTACTCGCGCGATTCGGCATAGGCCATGCCGTGCCCACGCTGCGCCGACGGTGCCTGCTGGCGCACACCGGCGCTGCCGCGTCGCGCCACGCCGCGCAGCCGCGCCAGCCCACGCAGGGCGATCAGCGCCTGCAGGCTGGGGCGGACCCCTTGCAGGGCGGGATCCTGCGCGGCCGGGGCCTCCGGTTCCGGCGAGCCGGTGTTCTGGCGTGCGCTCATGACGCAGCTTCGCTCACGCGGTCCAGGCCACGATGGCCACGCTTCGCGTCATGGCCGCACTCAAGGCAGCGGCACCTGGTCGAGCAGCGCCGCGACCAGGCGGTCGCCGTCCCAGCCTTCGGCCGTGGCCTCGTAACGGGGCAACACGCGATGCCGCAGCACGTCGGGGGCGATCGCACGGACATCGTCCGGGGTGACGAAATCGCGCCCGGCCAGCCACGCGCTGGCACGCGCGCAGCGCTCCAGGGCGATCGAGCCGCGCGGACTCGCGCCCCAGGCGATGCGCCGGGCGAGCGCCGGGTCATAGGGCGTCGCGTCGCGCGAGGCCAGCACCAGTTCGACCAGGTAGCGCTCGACCGCGGGCGCGAGGTGCACCTCCAGCACTGCGCGCCGGGCCGCAAAGACATCCTCCAGCGACAGGCGCGCGGGGGTGGTTTCCTCGGCATCGAGCAATGCCAGCGCGCGCGTGCGTGCCAGTTGCAGGATGCGCACCTCGGCCTCGGCCCCGGGATAACCGATGCGCACGTGCATCAGGAAGCGGTCGAGCTGCGCCTCGGGCAGCGGGAAGGTGCCCTCCTGCTCGATCGGATTCTGGGTCGCCATCACCAGGAACAGCTGCGGCAGCCGGTAGGTCTGCCGGCCCACCGTGACCTGGCGCTCGCCCATTGCCTCCAGCAGCGCCGACTGCACCTTGGCCGGTGCCCGGTTGATCTCGTCGGCCAGCAGCAGCGGGTGGAAGATCGGTCCGGCCTGGAACTCGAAGCGTCCGTCCTGCGGACGCCAGATCTCGGTGCCGGTCAGATCGGCAGGCAGCAGGTCGGGTGTGAACTGCACGCGGGCGAAGTCGGCCTCCAGGCGCGCAGCCAGGGCCCGGATCGCGGTGGTCTTGGCCAGCCCGGGCGCGCCTTCGACCAGCAGGTGGCCATCGGCCAGCAGCGCCACCAGCAGGCGGTCGACCAGCGTGTGTTGCCCGATGATCTCCTCCGATAGCGCCTCGCGCAGCGCAGCGAACCGGGCATGCAGGGCATCGTCCGGGCGCCTGTCGCCGGCAGGAACGGAAGTCGCGGTGTCGGGTGACATGCATCGGGCCATCATCGGCGCCCATCGCGCCAGGGCCAGTTTGACCGCTTGCGCGCGGCGTTGGTTCAACGCAGGCCAAACGGGGGCACGGCGAGGCACTGCGTGCCGGCGACGCTGCCGCGGCGTCGCACGCGTGGCAAGGCCCGCCCAAACGGAAACGGGGCCCGAAGGCCCCGTTCCACGCAGTGCTTGTCGCGTTCGATCAGCCGATCGGGCGCTGTGCGACTCGCATGACCTTCGGGGTCACGAAGATCAGCAGTTCGGCCTTTTCCTTTTCACGGCTACGGGTCTTGAACAGGTTGCCGAGGATCGGCAGGTCGCCCAGGAACGGCACCTTGGTCAGATCGTTCGAATCACGGAACTCGTAGACACCGCCGATCGCAACGGTCTGGCCGTCGTCGATCAACACCGCAGTGGTCACGTTACGCTTGCTGATCAGCGGCACGCGGCCAATGTCGGGATAGGACTCGTAACCTTGGATCTCATCCTTCTTGATGTCCATCGCCAGGAACACGCGACCATCGGCGGTGATCGTCGGCGTGACCTTCAGCTCCAACAACACGTCCTTGAACTCAACGGTCGGGATACTGTTGCTCTGCCCGCCCGTGACGGTGATATAGCCGATTTCCTGGCCCTGGCTGATGGTTGCCTCTCGCTGGTTGCTGGTAACGATACGCGGGTTGGAGATCACCTCGCCGCGGCCTTCCTGTTGCATCGCCGACAGCTCGACATGCCAGTTGATGGTGTTGCCGAGGATGGTGAAGCCCAGTGCCGGCCCGCCGGTCACAGGCAGATTGACGTTCAGGGCGCCAGGCCTGCCGATGGTGTTGTTCTCGCCGGCAATGAAGCCGCCGCCGAGGTCAACGCGATCGTCGATGTTCTTGTCGGCACGGCTGTTGACGCCGAACTTCGCCCCGAGCTCACGTGCAAACGACTCGTTCGCGATGACGATGCGCGCCTCGATCACCACCTGGTCAACCGGCTTGTCGAGCAGGTTCACCAGGCGCCGCACTTCCGCAACCCGCTGCGGGATGTCGATCACAAGCAGGGTGTTGGTGCGACGATCGAAACTGATGCTGCCACGCGAGGACAGGAAGCCGCGGCTCTGCGAACTTCCGCTGCCACTGGAACCACCACCGCCACTCTTGCTTTCATCGGTCAGCAGCTTGGCCACGTCCTCGGCGTTGCCGTAGCTGATCGGGATGTACTCGGTGACCATCTCCGCGCGTTCCTCGATCGCCATGCGCGCATCCTCGCGCGCCTGCTCGAACGCGGCGATCTCGCTCTGCGGCGCCACCCAGATCACGTTGCCGCTGCGGCGCTTGTCCAGCCCCTTGGCCTGCAGCACGATGTCCAGCGCCTGGTCCCACGGCACGTTGGTCAGGCGCAGCGTCGCGCTGCCGCTGACACTGTCGGCGGCGACGATGTTGAGGTTGGACTCGTCTGCGATCAGCTGCAGCACCGTACGTACCGGGATGTCCTGGAAATTGAACGTCACCGGGGAGCCGCTGTAGGCACGCGCGCCCGGGATGTCGGCGCTCGAGGCCTGGCCCATGGTCGCCGCGGCGGTGGCGGCACCGACCGCGCGGTCGGCCGCGGCCGCACGCGGCACGATCTCGACGATGTAGTCGCGACCGGTCTGGTAGGCCAGCGGCTCGAAGTTGCCCTGTGCGCTGAGCACGATCTGCGCGCCGCCATTGCCCTCGCGGGCATCGATGCGCTGCACCGGCGTGGCGAAATCGGTGACGTTGAGCGGGCGTTGCAGGCTCGCCGGCAAGGTCGCACTGCCGAGGCTGACGATGACGTTGCCGCCCTGCGTCCGCAGGTCGGGCGCGGCGCCATCGCCGTCGAAGCGCAGGATCAGCTTGCCGGAGCCGCCGTCGCCGCGACGGAAATCGACATCGGTCACCGACACCGCCGGTGCCGCGGCGCTGGCCGCCTGCAGCATGGCGAAGGCATGGCCGCCGCCCTGGACCGCGACGGGCTGCGCCGCGTGGACGCCTCCGAAGGCGGCGATCGAACCGATCGCCAGGCCGAGCAGTCCTGCCCGCATCGGGCCCCGGACGCGATTCGGCTGCGGGCATCGCGCATTGCTAACGGTCATCATGCTTCCCCTCATCATTTGTCTTCAAGCGCGATCGACGCAGGCCGTTCCAGCCAGCCGCCTGCCCCGTCGGGAACGAGTTCCACCAGTTCGATCCGGTCTTCGCTGATCGAGGTGACCCGGCCGTCATTCTGTCCCAGGTACTCGCCCGGCGCGACGCGGTGGGTGACCTTGTCGGGCGCCAGCACCAGCGCGACCATCCGCGGCCCGGTGTGCAGGGTGCCGACCATGCCCAGGCTGTCGAGCGGGAACTGCTCGAGCGTCTGCTTGCGGCGATTGGAATCGGGGCGCGGGCCGCTGCCGCTGTCGGCATCGGTGAACGCGTCGCTGAAGGGATCGCGGATCCCCTGCGCGGAATATTCGAACGTCTCGAACTGCTGCATCACCGGCAGCGGGTCCAGCGGCGGCGCGGGACGCATGCGCACTTCCTCGACCCATTGCTGCAGGTTCGGCGCATCGCCCGGCTTGCTGGTGATGCCGCGGCCGCAGCCGGTGGCCAGCAGCAGGGTCGCGGCCGCGGCCAGCGCGCCGGCGATCTTGCGATTGGTCGTCATCAGCGCGCTCCTCCCGCGGCGTCCGCCTGCGCGGCCGCCTGCTCCTGGGCGGCGGTCTCCTCTTCGTCCAGGTAGCGGTAGGTCTTGACGGTACCGACAAGCTCCAGGCTCGAGTTCGGACCGATCGCAGCGAGGTTGTTGCTGCCACTGCCGCCACCGCGCGGTTTGAGCGAGATGTCGTGCATGGTCATGATGACCACGCGCGGCAGCGAGGCCACGCCACTGACGAAGGCGCCGAACTGGTGATAGGTGCCGACCATGCGCAGCGCGATCGGCTGCTCGGCGTAGAACTCCTTGGGCGCCTCTTCGCCGGGCTTGAACAGGTCGTTCTGGATGCCGGTGGCGATGGCGGTCTGCGAGATATCGGTGATCAGGTCGGGCATCTCGGTGCGGCTCGGCAACTGGCGCAGCATCTGCTGGAGCTGCTGCTCCATCTGCGCGAGCTGCTGCTTGAGCGGCTCCAGATTGGCGGCGCGGCCCTGCTTGGTCTCGAAGTCCTGGCGCAGCGTGGCTTCCTGCGACTCCAGGCTCTTGAGCTGGTCGCCCTTCTCGCGCGTCAGCACGTACCACAGCAATCCGAACACCAGCAGGCCGACCAGCACGCAGGCGCCGATCTTGTACTCCATCGGCCAGGCGCCGGCGTTGTTGATGTCCAGCTCGCGCAGCGACATTTTCTTCTTGCTCACGAGGCGGCTCCTTGGTCGGTCGCGGCCGGGGTCGCCGCAGGTGCCGCCGGTTCGGGCGCAGCGGCATCGGCCGGCGGCGCATCCACGGCGTCGCCTTCGGCGTCACCCTCGCCCTTCTTGTCCGGGGTCGAGAGCTGCACGCTCAGCTGGAAGGAGTAAGGCAGGCCGGCCACACCGTCCTTGGCCTCGATGACCGACAGCCTCGGGCTCTTCATCCAGCCCGAGCTCTCCAGGTTGCGCATGTAGTTGCTGACCCGCGCATTGGACTGCGAGCGGCCTTCCAGCGTCAGCGTCTGGCCTTCCTGCTTGAGCGAGGTCAGCAGCACGCCGTCGGGGATCGTGCGCACCAGCGAATCGAACAGGTGGACCATCTGCGAGCGGTTGCCCTGCAGCTGCTCGATGACTTCCTTGCGCGCGAGCAGGCGGCCCTTCTGGCGGTCGAGCTCGTCGATCTCGGCGATCTGCTTGTCGACCTCGGCGATCTGCTGCTGCAGGAACGCGTTGCGCGCCTCCTGGCCGCTGATCTGGCCGTTGTAGTACATGTTGACCAGGAACCACAGCACCAGGCCCGCCAGTACCGCGAGGGCGATCATCATGCCGAATTCTTTCTGCCGCAGCTTGCGCCGCTCGGCGCGCCACGGGAGGAGGTTGATCCGTGCCATCAGTCGAAGCTCCTCAGCGCCAGGCCGCAGGCGATCATCAGCGCCGGGGCGTCCTGGGCCAGCGCGTGCGCCTGCACCCGCGGCCCCAGCGTCATCTGCGCCAGCGGATTGGCCAGCACCGTCTGCACACCGATCTGCTCCTCGACCATGTCGGCGACGCCCGGGATCGAGGCGCAGCCGCCGGCCAGCACGATCTGGTCGACGCGGTTGAAGTCGCTGCCGGCATAGAAGAACTGCAGCAGGCGGCTGACCTGCTGGACCAGCGCCTCCTTGAACGGTTCGAGCACCTCGACCTCGTAGCTCTCGGGCAGGCCGCCCTGGCGCTTGGCCAGGCCCGCCTCCTCGTAGCTCAGTCCGTAGCGGCGCATGACCTCGTCGGTCAGCTGCTTGCCGCCGAACACCTGCTCGCGCGAGTACAGGCTGCGGCCATGGCGCAGCACGTTGAGCGTGGTCATGGTGG
>JAFAFY010000062.1 GCA_023423235.1 Pseudomonadota bacterium | reverse complement strand
TCGTCTACGAGGACGACGACCTGATCGCGTTCCGCGACATCGCGCCGCAAGCGCCGGTGCATGTGCTGTTCGTGCCCAAGCGCAGCATCCCCACGCTCAACGACCTGCCGGCCGATGCACCGGAAATCGTCGGCAAGCTGGCGCTCGCCGCGGCGCGCTATGCGCAGCAGCAAGGCTTCGCCGGCGACGGCTACCGCATCGTCATGAACTGCAATGGCGACGGTGGCCAGACCGTGTACCAGATCCACCTGCACCTGCTGGCCGGCGCGCCGCTCGGCCGTTTCGGCACGCCGGCCGACTGAAGCCGGCGGCGGGGCGCGTGGAATCCCATCCCTGCGTCCCGTCATGTGCGCTGCTGTTCCTGGCGCTGGCCGCCGGCTGCTCGGAGGGCAGCAGGATCAGTTCAGCAATTGCGCAGCAATTCGAACGCGGCAGCGAGATCGACCTGGACCGGGCCGTGCCGGAACGCTGGGACCGCGTTTGTGTCCTGGGGCCATACAGTGTCAATGCGGATGCAGAGAACGCGCTCGGCTTCCCCTGGAACGCCGAGGCAAACACGTCCATCGCCATGAGTGACGGCATCAGTGTCCTGGTGTTTGCCGAGGGCCAGGCCGTGGTTGCGCATGTGGAGCACCCCCGCAACAAGGGCGACTTCTCGCGGGTCACGCCCGATTGCGTTCCCCGTTCCCGGGCCACACTTGTCTGGCGCCCCGGCTCGACACAGTTGGCATGGCGGCAATGAGGCCCGGACATTCGCGCGGGTCGTGGTCACTTCGCTGCGCGGCCTGATCCAGGCGCTGGGCCAGGGCGGTGGACAGTCGCCGTCGCCTGCCCGTTGCAGCGCTTCGCCGGTGTCCCGGGCTTACCAATAGCCCCACCATGGCCACGGCGCCGGGCGGGTGATGACGTCGACCTGCTCGCGCACTGGCCACAGGTACACCACGTCGGCGTCCACGCGCGGGAAGCGGTAGTCGTACTCGCCAATGCGGCGGTTGTCGTAGCCGGCGATGCGGCCGGTGAAGGTGACCTCGCGGTTCTTCTCGAACACCGCGGGGTCGTAGAACCCGGCGCGGCAGGCGATGAAGCGGCCGTTGGTGTCGTCGCTGGCCCAATAGGGGCGGCCGGTCACGGTCAGGCGGGTGGCGATCATCTCGAAACAGGTCGCGTCCGGACGCGGCTCCACCTGCACGATGCGCCCGCCCCAGCGCACCGGGGTGCCGGTGCGGTCGCCCTGCGCGGCATCGTGTGGCGTGAGTTCCAGGTACGCGCCCTGCAGCGGCTTGGGTTGCGAGGCGCAGGCGCCCAGCAGCAGCACCAGGCCCGCGAGGGGCAGCAGGCGGATGATCATCGGCGGGTCTCCATCGGTCCGGATCACAAGGGTCAGCGATGCTTGGCGGGGCGATGCGCGCGCAGGGCGCGCAGCAGGTCGGGGTCGGCGTTGCTGCCGGCATCGGCAGCGTAGCGCGCGGCGACGAAACGGCGGGTGATCTCCTGCAGCGGCCCGGCGCCATCGGCCTGCGCGGCCGCGACCCGCTGCGCCCAGGCGGTCGCGGGTTCGTCCGCGCGCCGCGCCAGCCCGAGCCGCGCGTAACGCCGGCCCAGCTGCCGCCAGGCGCGCAACAGCGGGTCGCGTTCGCGTTCGCCGCGCGCGACCAGCCACAGCATCCAGCCCAGCGCCAGCGCGGCGCACAGCGAGAACAGCGCGATCAGCGCGGGCGCATCGAGATTGCGGATGCCGAAACGCTGCAGCAGCCGCTGCTGGCGGCCGGCATCGAAACCGAGCACGAAATCGTTCCAGCCCTGCAGGGCCCAGTCGCCGAGATCGCGCAGCGGCAGCAGCAGGCCGTCGCCGCCGCCGATGCCGCCCGCGCCTGCGCCCAGGCGGTCCTCCAGCGTGTCGTAGATGCGCTCGGGTGCGACCGCGGCGGTCGGGTCGACGCGCACCCAGCCGCGGCCGTCGAGCCAGACCTCGGCCCAGGCGTGTGCATCCATGCGCCGGACCACCCAGTAATCGCCGTAGCGGTTGCGCACGCCGCCGACGTAGCCGGTGACCACCCGCGCCGGAATGCCGGCTTCGCGCATCAGCACGGTGAAGGCGGAACTGAAATGCTCGCAGAAGCCGGCTTTCTGCTCGAACAGGAACTCGTCGACCGCGTGCCGGCCGGGCAGTGGCGTGTCCAGGGTGTAGGCGAGTTCGGCGCGGATCCAGGCCAGTGCGCGCGCCACGATTGCCGCGTCATCGTCGCCCTCGGCGCGCCATTGTTGCGCCAGCGCATGGGTGCGCGGATTGAAGCCCTCGGGCAGGCGCAGCGAAAGCGCGCGCAGCGTTGCCGGCAGGTCGGCCTCGAACTGCCGCGGCGGCGCCGAGCGCAGGCGCCAGCGGCTCAGCTGGTCGAGCCGGCGCGCGCTGGTCAGGGTGTAATCGTGCGAGGCGCGCATGCCCTCAGGCAGGTCGACCGGCATCTCCAGCGCGACCAGCAGGTGGCGCTCGGTCGGCTCCAGGGTGATCTCGTAGTCCCAGACCGGCGTGCCGTGGGTGACCTCCGCAGGCGGCAGGTGGCGCAGCCACTCCGATGCGGTCCAGCTGCGGCCGTCGAAATCGCTCAGCGTCGGGCCGCGCCAGTACATCTGCTCGGGCGCCGGCACGGCGCCGTTGAACGTGGCGCGCAGCGCCGGCGTGTCGTCGGCCATCAGGTCCAGCCACTGCCCGGGCGACATCTCGTCCGACAGCCCCGGCCGCGCCGCCGACAGTTGCGGCACGCCCCACAGCGGCGTGGCGATGCGCGGGAACAGCCAGAACGCCGCCAGCGCGAGCGGCAGGCCGATCGCGACCAGCCGCAGCACCAGGGCGAGCTGGCGCCTGCGGTCGCCGGTGGCCGGCGCCAGTCCGGATTCCTGCGCCGACAGCCGCACCATCGCCGACAGCGCCAGTACCACCCCGAGCAAACCGAGCAGCAGCGAAAGCGGCCCCTGGTCGAGCAGGAAGGTGGCGAACGGCGCGAACAGGGCGAAGCCGAGCAGGCTGCGCGCATCGCGGATGCTGCGCAGCTCCGAAGGCTTGATCGCCAGCATCGCCGCCAGCAGCGCACAGCCGGTGTCGCGACCGAACGAGAACCCGCCCTGCGCCAGCACCAGTCCGAGCAGGCCGAGTGCGAGCAGCGCGCGCAGCCAGCCCGGCACGTTGCGGCGCGCGGCCAGCAGCCCGCTGGTCGCGGCGATCAGCGCGACCGCGAGCGCCAGCAGCCCGGGCAGCTGCAACAGCAGCGGCAGCAGGCAGGCGGCGCCGGCCAGCAGTACGCCGCGGCGGCTGGCGGCGTCGAGTTCGAGCGAGGTCCTGCGTGCGCGGCTCATGCCGGCTGCGCCTGCGGCAACAGTGCCAGCGCGCGCAAACAGTCGTGACGGTGCGCCGCGCCGCGCCCGGGGCCGACCGCCTCCTGCGGCAGCTGCAGGCGGTAGCGCACGCCATCGCGTTCGGCCTCGTCGACCCAGCGCGCCAGGCGGCGGATGCGGTCCTCATGGCCGAGCCCGGTCAACTGCTGCCAGTCGAGCACCACGTCGGCGCCCTGCGGACGCTCGAACTCGCGCACCACCAGCGCATCGCGCCGCGCCGAGGGCTTCCAGGCGATCGCGCGCCGGGCGTCGCCCTGGCGCCAGTCGCGCAGGTGGTGCACATCCTCGCCGGCTGCATGCAATCGCGCCTGCGCGGTCTCGCCGCTGCCCAGCGGCAAGGCCGGGCCATCGGCCTCGGGCGCCGGATACACCAGCAATGGCGCCGCCGGCCACACCCACGACCACGCCCGCGCCAGCCCGAGCGGGCGCGAGGTCGAGATGCGCAGGCGTCCGGGCTGCAGCCAGCCGCGTCGATGGGTGGGCAGGCTGAGTACCGCGCCGCCGTTGCCGTCGTCCAGCGACAGCGTGACGGGGGTGCCATCGGCCGCGGCGACCTGCAGGCCGCGACGTTCGCGCTCCGGCGGCGCCGCCACGTGCAGGCGCAGCTGCAGCGGATTGCCGGCGGCGACCGGCTCGGCCTGCAGCGTGCGCACTTCCAGGCCGCTCAATTGCAGTTGCGTCCACAGCAGGCTGGCCATGCCCGCGCCGACCAGCAGCAGGCACAGCAGCAGCGCCGGATTGTTGTTGTAGTTCAGTGCGCCGACCGCCATCGTCGCCAGCAGCGCGACCAGGAACCAGCCGAACGCGGTCGGCAGGATATAGATCCGGCGCCGGTCCAGGCGCACGGGCAGGGATTCGGGTCGCCGCGGCCGCGCCCAGCCCTCGACGCGCCGCCGCAACCGTGTCGCAAGCGAGGCCATCGCCGCGGCCTAGTCGACCGCCACCGCCCGCAGGATCGCCTGCGCCAGCATCTCGCCGGAGCCGGCCTCGGCATCGGCGACCAGCCGGTGCGCGGCGATCGCGGGGAACAGCCGCTGGACGTCATCGGGCAGGGCATGGTCGCGGCCTTCCAGCAACGCCAGCGCGCGCGCGGCGCGCAGCAGCGCCAGTCCCGCGCGCGGCGACAGGCCCACGCGCACGCCAGGATGCTGGCGGCTGCGCGCGAGCAGCGCCTGCACGTAATCGATCAACGCGGCGCTGGCGTGCACTGCGCCCACGGCATTGCGCAGCGCCAGCAGGTCCTCGCTGGTCAGCAGCGGCAGCGCGGCGGCGATCAGGACACGGCGGTCGCTGCCGGCCAGCAGCGCGCGTTCGGTGTCGGCATCGGGATAGCCCAGGTTGAGCCGCAGCAGGAAACGGTCGAGCTGCGAATCGGGCAGCGGATAGGTGCCGGCCAGGTCCAGCGGATTCTGGGTGGCGATGACGAAGAACGGGTCGGGCAGCACATGCGTGGTGCCGTCCACCGTGACCTGGTGTTCGGCCATCGCCTCGAGCAGCGCGCTCTGGGTGCGCGGCGGCGCGCGGTTGATCTCGTCGGCCAGCAGGACGTTGGTGAACACCGGGCCTTCGTGGAACTCGAAGCGGCGCGCGTTGCCGTCGTAGATCGACACGCCCACGACATCGGATGGCAGCAGGTCGGAGGTGAACTGCACGCGCTGGAACGCAAGCCCGACGGTCGCGGCCAGCGCATGCGCCAGCGTGGTCTTGCCCAGTCCCGGCAGGTCTTCGATCAGGATGTGGCCGTCGGCCAGCAGCGCGACGAAGGCCATCGTCACGGCATCCTGCTTGCCCAGCACGAGGCTGTTGACCTGATGCTGCGCCCGTGACAATGCCTCACGCTGGTGGTCGGGTAGCATGGCGCGGCTGGCGGGCGAGTCGGGCATCGGTGCGGCTCCTGCGGCAATTTTCCGAGTGTAGCGAGGTCGGGTGCAATGCGGCGGATGGAAGTGCGGACGGTCTTCATCGTGTTG
>JAFAFY010000057.1 GCA_023423235.1 Pseudomonadota bacterium | reverse complement strand
AGTGGTAGAACGGCACCGGGATGCACAGCCGGTCGGCTTCGGTCAGGCGCATGGCCTCGCCGATGAACCAGCCGTTGTTGACGATGTTGTGGTGGGTCAGCGTGGCGCCCTTCGGCGCGCCGGTGGTCCCCGAGGTGAACTGGATGTTGACCGCGTCCTGCGGCGATAGCGTCGGCGCGATCGCGGCGAGCAGCGCATGCGCGGCCGGGTCCTCGCAGGCGGCGACGGCATCGAAGCGCCAGGTGCCGGGTGCTTCGTCCTCGCCCAGCAGCAGCACGTGGCGCAGGTCCGGCAGCCGCAGGCTGTAGAGGAAACCGGGGCGGGCGGCGTCGAGTTCGGGCGCCAGCTCGCGCAGCATGCCCAGGTAGTCCGAATGCTTGAACGGCGGCGCGATCACCAGCGCGCGGCAGCCGACGCGCGTGAGCGCGTATTCCAGTTCGTGGGTGCGGTAGGCCGGGTTGATGTTGACCAGCACCAGGCCGGCGCGCGCGGTGGCGAACTGCATCAGCACCCATTCGCTGCGGTTGAGCGACCAGATGCCGATGCGGTCGCCCGGCGCCAGGCCCAGCGCCAGCAGGCCCGCCGCCAGCCGGGTCACCGCGGCGTCGAATTCGCGGTAGCGCAGGCGCACGCCCTGCGGCGGCACCACCAGCGCTTCGCGCTCGGGGTGGGCCGCGGCGATGCGCGCGAGCATCGCGCCGATGGTGTCCTGCAGCAGCGGTGCATCGGTGGCGCCGCTGACGTGGCTGGGGGACGCGCTGTGCGGCATCCGGAACTCCTGATTGCGTTGGGCGTGCAAGTTGCTGCGACTTCGCGGTGAACCGGCACGCTGTGATCGGGCAAGTTGCTGTGAACGGCGAGGATATCGCCGCCGCTCCCGCTCCCGCCACGGTTGGCGACGCATTGCGACAGCATGTCGCAGCCGCGCCAGTGCGCCTGCCGGCTACCAGGTGTCTTCGAGCAGGCGCGGCTGGCAGGCCACCCAGGCGGCGCCGAGCAGCACCATGACGGCGACGCCCAGCATCGCGAACGGCCACAGCCAGCCGCCGCTGGCTTCGTGCAGGACGCCGAACAGCAGCGGGCCCAGGCAGCTGATCGCATAGCCCACGCCCTGCATGAAGCCCGACAGCGCCGCGGAACCGGCCGGAGTGCGGGTGCGCAGGTTGATCATCGTCAGGGTCAGCGCGAACGTGCTCGGCCCCAGGCCCGCCAGCACCACCCACAGTACCGGCGCGGCCATCGGCGCCAGCAGCAGGCCGGCGAACGCGGTCAGATGGCAGGCCGCGCAGGCGAGCACCAGCGGGAACGGATTGGTCACGCGCGTCGCCAGCGCCGGCATGCCCAGCGCACCGACCAGTCCCAGCGCCGAGAACAGCGCCAGCATCGCGCCGCCGAATGCAGGCGTGGCGCCGGCCTCGGTCAGCAGCGCGGGCAGCCAGGTGAACATCGAATAGGTGACCAGCGAGGTGGTGCCGAACATCAGCGCCATTGCCCAGGCGAGCGGCGAGATCCAGACCCGGCCGCGCGCCGGTGGCGGGACGATCGCATCCTCCGGGCCGACGCTCTCGCTGCGCAGCGCGGTGGCGACCGGCAATGGCCCGGTGATGCGCGCCTCGCGCCACAGGCCGGCCAGCAGCACCAGCCACGGCAGTGCGGCGACCAGCGCGGTCAGCGCCCACATGCCCAGCGCGATGCGCCAGCCGGCGGCGTCGGCAACCGGCACCGCCAGCAGCGCCGGCAGCACCGTACCCAGTTGCAGCACGGTCAGGTACAGGCTGCTGATCGCGCCCACGCGCGTGGGGAAATAGCGCTTGACCAGCGGCGGCAGCACGACGTTGCCGATGCCCATGCCGGCCAGCGCGACCGCCGAGCCCAGCACCAGCAGTTCGATGCCGGCACCGAGGGCGCGCAGCAGCAGGCCGGCAGCGGCCAGCAGCATCGCCAGCAGCGCGGTCCGCTCCAGGCCGATGTGCCGGGTCAGCGCCGGCGTCGATACGCCCAGCAGCGCGAACGCGGCGGTCGGCAGCATGCCCAGCATGCCGGCGGTGGCCGCGCCGAACCCGAAGTCGGCGCCCAGCACGTCCAGCAGTGGGGTCAGCGAGGTGACCGCGGTGCGCAGGTTGAACGCCGACAGCGCGATGCCCAGCAGCACCAGCACCCGCACCACGCGCGGATAGCCGGCAGCCGGGGCCGTCGGGCCAGCGGGGGCAGGGCGTTGCGGTGGCTTCGCCGACATGGCGCGGGCTCCATCGCCGTTGCAACCGGGCGGGAGGCGGCGCAGCGGCTCGACAAAAGAAAAAACCGGCGCGGAGGCCGGTTTTCGTCACACGCACGTTTCGACCTGGCACCGCATCTGCGGTTTTGGTCGGGGAGACAGGATTCGAACCTGCGACCTCTACGTCCCGAACGTAGCGCTCTACCAGACTGAGCTACACCCCGTGGTGAGCCGCGCATTCTACTGACCCCTCCCGGGGTTCGGCAAGCACCTGGTGTGTGCGCCGTGTGTCACGCATCCCGGACCGCTTGCGACAGCCGGTCCAGGCGTGGTGGCGCGAGTCGGCGATCCGCAAGCGCGCCACGGTGTGGATGCGATCACGCCGTCGACGCCGCGCAGGCGGCACGGGGTTGCGATAATGGCCGCGACCGCACCTTGCGTGGCGCTTGACCCGAGCCGTCGCCGGTGCTTTTTTCGCCCGTTTCCCTGCAGGTATGCCCGCCCATGAGCCAGCCGCCGCCAGCCGCGGACCCGACCGGTCCGCAGCGACGACTCCGAACGCGCTGGCTCGATGCACAGCT
>JAFAFY010000023.1 GCA_023423235.1 Pseudomonadota bacterium | reverse complement strand
CGTTGACGTAGGTGTGGCCGTGCTCGGAGCCGAAACGCTTGACCGTCTTCAGCGCCTCGTCGATGACCACGCGATACGGCACATCGACGCGGTGCTGCAGCTCGTAGGCCGCGATCCGCAGCATCGCGCGCTCGATCGGGTCGACCTCGTCGATGCCGCGGTCGAGGAACGGCAGCAGCGCGGCGTCGAGCTCGCGATGGCGTTCGCCGACCCCGCGCACCAGGTCCTCGAAATAGACGAGATCCGCCTGTTCCTTGGCCTGTTCGTGGGCAAACTGGGCGATGATGCTTTTGACGTCCGCGCCCGAAAGCTGCATCGCGTAGACGGCCTGCAACGCGCGCCGGCGCGCGCGCGAGCGCAGCACCGGATCGACACCCTGTTTGTTGTGACGCTGGGTCATGGCTGGAATTCCGGGAGTTTCTCGAGCAGGTTGCTCATTTCGATGGCGACGAGCGCCGCTTCCTCACCCTTGTTGCCGTGGCTGCCGCCGGCGCGCTTCTCCGCGTCGGCATAGTCCTCGACCGCCAGCACGCCATTGGCGACCGGCACGCCGGTATCCAGCGCCACGCGCATCAGCGCATCGCTGCAGCCATCGGCGACCTGTTCGTAGTGGCGGGTATCGCCGCGCACCACGCAGCCCAGCGCCAGCAGCGCGGCATGGCGACCGGCGCCAGCGAGCTGCCGGCAGGCGAGCGGGATCTCCCACGCGCCCGGCACCCGGATCACGTCGACCGCATCCTCGGCCACGCCGTGGTCGTCGAAGGCCTTGCGCGCACCGGAGACCAGCGCATCGGTGATGCGCGGGTTCCAGCGGCTGGCGATGATCGCGAAGCGCGCGTTGTCGGGCGCGCGCAGGTCGCCTTCGAAGTGGCTCATGGCAGGGGCCTGGGCTCGTGGGGCGGACAGTTTAGTGCATGGGTGCGCAGCAGGCGGGCGCTGGATGGGCTCCCCCGCGCGGCGCGGACGCGACGCCTCATGCCGGCGCCACGGGCGCAGGCTCGACGTACTCCACCACCTCCAGTCCGAACCCTGCCAGGCCGATCTGCTTGCGCGGGGTGCCGAGCACCCGCAGCCGGCCGAGGCCGAGGTCGGCGAGGATCTGCGCGCCGGCGCCGTTGCGCCGCCACTGGCCGACATCCTTGGCGTTGTGCGCCTCGGGTTGCTTGCGCAGGCGCGCCAGCAATGCGTCGCTGTCGCGCGGCGCGGACAGCATCACCATCACCCCGCTGCCGGCGGCGTCGATCGCGCGCAGCGCATCGGTCGCGGCCACGCCGAAATCGTCGCGGCGCCAGTGCAGCAGGTCGGCCAGCGGATTCTCCACCTGCACCCGCACCAGGGTCGGCGTATCCGCATCCGGGGTACCGCGGACCAGGGCGAAATGCAGCTCGTGGGCGATGCGGTCGCGGTAGGTGACCAGCCGGAACGGGCCGAACTCGGTGTCGATATCGCGTTCGTCGACGCGCTCGACGGTGTGCTCGTTGGCCAGCCGCCAGGCGATCAGGTCCTCGATCGAGCCCATCTTCAGGCCGTGCTCGCGCGCGAACAGCTCCAGCTCCGGGCGCCGCGCCATCGAGCCGTCGGGATTGAGCACCTCGACCAGCACGCCCGCCGGCTCCAGCCCGGCCAGCATCGCCAGGTCGCCCGCGGCCTCGGTATGCCCGGCGCGGCTGAGCACGCCGCCCGGATGCGCCAGCAGCGGGAAGATATGCCCGGGCTGCACCAGGTCATGCGGCCGCGCGTCCGGCTTGACCGCGGTGCGGATGGTATGGGCGCGGTCGTAGGCCGAGATACCGGTGGTCACGCCCTCGGCGGCCTCGATGGAGACGGTGAACGCGGTCTGGTACTGCGCGGTGTTGTCGCGGACCATCGGCGCCAGGCCCAGCTGGCCGCAGCGCTCGCAGGTCAGCGACAGGCACACCAGCCCGCGCGCATGGGTGACCATGAAATTGATGTCCGAGGGCTTGACCAGCTCGGCAGCCATGATCAGGTCGCCCTCGTTCTCGCGATCCTCGTCGTCGACGATGACCACCATGCGGCCGGCGCGGATCTCCTCCAGCAACTCGGGAACGGGTGCGAACTTCATGCGCGGACTCCGGTGGGCGGGGTGTCGCCGGCGGGCGGGCCGGCCTGCAGCAGGCGCTCGACGTAGCGCGCGATCATGTCGACCTCGAGGTTGACCGCATCGCCGACGGCGGTCTGCGCGAACGCGGTGTGGGCGACGGTATGCGGCACCAGCGCGACCTCGAACCCATCGGCGTCCACCGCATTGACGGTCAGGCTGACGCCGTCGACGCAGATCGAGCCCTTGTGCGCGATGTATTTCAGCAGGTCGGCCGGGGCGGCGAAGCGCCAGCGCTGCGCGCGCGCGTCCTCGTGCACCGAGACCACATGGCCCACGCCGTCGACATGGCCACTGACCAGGTGCCCGCCGAGGCGGTCGCTGGGCCGCATCGCGCGTTCCAGGTTCAGCGCGCGGCCCGGGGCGAGTGCGCCCAGCGTGGTCAGGGCCAGGGTTTCGGTGGAGGCATCGGCCTGGAAATGCGCGGCGTCGAACGCGACCACGGTCAGGCAGACGCCATTGACGGCGATGCTCTCGCCCATCGCCACCTCGGTGAACGGCAGGCTGCCGATGGCGATGTGCAGGCGGGCATCGCCGCCGCGGGCTTCGATCGCCTGCAGCGAGCCGACGCCTTCGATCAATCCGGTGAACATCCGCAAGGCTCCATGACGGCGCGGCGGACGCGGGCCAGGGCCCGGCGCGCCGCACGGTGAATGCGACGAAATGCTCCCGGGCGCACGACAGCAGGCACGGCAGCGCGCCGTGCGGGTGTCGTCTTCTTTCATCCGGACTATGACCGTCGGCCCCGGCATTGGACCGGGTCTGCTGACCTTCCGCGGCGCAATGGCTCCGCCGTGGAAGCGCTCGCGGGCTCGTGCTGCGACCGGGCAACGCCCCGGTTGCGACACCTACCGCCGGTGGGGAATCGCACCCCGCCCTGAAGACGTTTCGATGAGGCCGGCGAACCGGCGTGGGCAATTCTAGCAGCGCCGCCGCCGCGCGCCCCGACGCTGCGCGGGACGGACCGTCGCGCGCCGGCCAGCGTTCAGTCCGCCGCCGGCTTGGCCTTGGCGGGCGCGGCTTCGGCGGGTTTGGCCGCCGGCTTGCCGTCGCTTGCGGGCTTGCT
>JAFAFY010000007.1 GCA_023423235.1 Pseudomonadota bacterium | reverse complement strand
GCGGCAAGATCCACATCATCAACCTGGAAAAGACCGTCCCGCTGTTCAACGACGCGATGAACTTCATCTCGTCCGTTGCCCAGAAGCGCGGCACCATCCTGTTCCTGGGCACCAAGCGCAGCGCGCGCGACGCCATCAAGGAAGAAGCCGAGCGTTGCGGCATGCCGTTCATGAACCAGCGCTGGCTGGGCGGCACCCTGACCAACTTCCGCACCGTCAAGCAGTCGGTCGCCCGCCTGAAGGAACTGGAAGCCGGCGAGACCGACGGCACCTTCGACAAGCTGGTCAAGCACGAAGTGCTGGGCCTGCGCCGCGAGCGCGACAAGCTGGAAGCCTCGCTGGGCGGCATCAAGGACATGAACCGCCTGCCCGACGCGCTGTTCGTCATCGACATCGGCCATGAAGACATCGCCATCAAGGAAGCCAAGAAGCTCGGCATCCCGGTGATCGCGGTCGTCGACACCAACTACGACCCGGCCCTGGTCGACTACCCGATCCCGGGCAACGACGACGCGATCCGCGCCGTGCAGCTCTACGCACGCGCCGCCGCCGACGCCGTGCTCGAGGGCAAGGCCGCCGCGCCGAGCGCTGCGACCGTGCGCGAGGAAGAGTTCAGCGAAGGCGGCGAGAAGCCGGCCCGCGCCCCGCGCGGCAAGAAGGCCGAGGACGCCCCGGCCGCCGACGCACCGGCCGCGTAATCGCGTTGCCATGCAGCCGTGCCACCGTGCACGGCTGCCACGCGGGTCCGGCGCCGCCCGGGCCCGCCATGCTGGCGGCTTGCGCGCGCCATGCCACACCTGCGGGCCCTGCCCGCTCCGAATCCGAATCCAACGAGGTCACCCATGGAAATCACCGCATCCCTGGTCAAGGAACTGCGCGAGCGCACCGGCGCCGGCATGATGGAGTGCAAGAAGGCACTGAGCGAGAACAACGGCGACATCGACGCGGCCGCCGAGGCGCTGCGCAAGTCGGGCCTGGCCAAGGCCGACAAGAAGGCCGACCGCGTCGCTGCCGAGGGTCGCATCGCCGCGGCCCAGGACGGTGGCAAGGCGGTGCTGGTCGAGATCAACTCCGAGACCGACTTCGTCGCCAAGGATGACAACTTCCTGCGCTTCACCGACGCCGTCGCCCAGGCCGCGCTGGCCTCCGACGCCGCCGATGCCGAGGCGCTGAAGGCGGCCAAGGTCGCCTCCGGCGAGACCGTCGAGGAAGCCCGCGCCGCGGTCATCGCCAAGGTCGGCGAGAACGTGCTGGTCCGCCGCCTGGTCCGCATCGACAGCCCCGACACCGTGGCCGCGTACGTGCACGGCGGCCGCATCGGCGTGCTGGTCGAGCTCAAGGGTGGCGACGCCGATCTGGCGCGCGGCCTGGCGATGCACGTCGCCGCGATGAACCCGCCCTACAACAAGGCCAGCGACGTGCCGGCCGACTTCGTCGAGAAGGAAAAGGAAATCGAACTGGCCAAGATGTCCGACAAGGACAAGTCCAAGCCGGCCGACATCCTCGAGAAGATCATCAGCGGCAAGATCAACAAGATCGTCAACGAGGTCACCCTGTACGGCCAGCCCTACGTGCTCGACACCGACAAGACCGTCGAGGCCACGCTCAAGGCCGCCGGCGCCGAAGTCGTCGGCTTCCAGCGCCTGGCCGTGGGCGAAGGCATCGAGAAGGTGGTCGAGGACTACGCCGCCGAAGTGATGAAGCAGGCCGGCCTGGCCTGATCCATCGCCGGATCGTGATGCAGACAAGGGCCGCGCAAGCGGCCCTTGTTGTTTCCGGGGCCTGCCGTTTCCTGATCCGCATGCCGTGCCGCACCGCCCGGGAGCCGCTGCCGGGATCGCCCCGCTACGCGAGCGGCGGCATTGCAGGCGCACTCAACCCGCGTCGCGCTGCATCGCCAGGCGGATGTCGGCCACCATGTCCTCGGGCGACTGGTCGTACTGGAAGGCCAGACGCAGACGGCCGTCCGGGCCGACCAGGTAGTTCACCATCGTGTGGTCCATCGCGTACGCCTGCTCGGTCGGCACCTTGCGATAGGTCACGCGGAAGCTGCGCGCCGCGCGCCGGGTGGCGGCCTCGTCGCCGCGCAGCGCGATGAAACCGGGATCGAATGCGCTCACGTAATCCTGCAGGATCGCGGCGGTATCGCGCTCCGGGTCCACGGTGACGAACAGCACCTGCAAGCGCTCCCCATCCTCGCCCAGCGCGCGCCGGACCTGCGCGGCCTTCAGCAGGCTCAGCGGACAGACTTCCGGGCAGTGCGTGTAGCCGAAGGAGATCAGCACATAGCGCCCGCCAAATTCCGACAGCGAGCGCGGCCGGCCCTGGGTATCGTCGAGTTCGAGGCTGCGGCCATAGGACGCGCCCGACAGGTCGACACCGTGGAACGGCCCCTCGTTGCGCGCGCCGCAGGCGGCCAGCAGCAGGGTGGCGACGAAGCAAGGAATCAGCAGGCGCAGGCGCACACACGGCTCCGGGGATCGGGACGACGGACAGAACATGCTGCAGTAGCCGGGCGCGGCCCCGGCTTGGCCTGGCGGACACGACCACACTGCAGCGTTGAAGACGATGCCGCGCGATTCTACGCCAGCGCATGTTGGCGCCCGGTCGCCGCTGCTGCGGCATATCGTCGCAGCCACGGCGCCGCCCGGCGCGCGCACGTATCATCGGGCGTCACGCGAATACCGCTTCCGGAGTTCTACGCCATGCCGACGCCCGCCACCCTCCCCGCCTCCCGTCCGGGCGCGCGCCTTGCCGTGGCGCTGCTGGTGACCGGCCTGCTCGGCGCCTGCGGCCAGCGGGACGCCGCGCCTGCGACAACCGGCGCCAGCACCGAGGGCGGCAGCCCGTCGATCGTCGTCAGCGAGGCCTGGGTGCGCCAGCCGCCGCCGTCGGCCGCCGTCGCCGGCGCCTACCTCACGCTGCGCAACGATGGCAGCGCGCCGGACCGACTGGTGTCGGTGACCACCCCCGCGGCCGGGCGCGTGGAAATCCACGAGATGCAGATGGCCGACGGCATGATGCGCATGCGCGAACTGGCCGATGGCCTGGTGCTGCCGGCCGGCAGCGCGACCGCGCTCGCGCCGGGCGGCAACCACCTGATGCTGATCGATCCGCAGCAGCCGCTGGAACCGGGCACGACGATCGACGCGACGCTGACCTTCGAGCGTGCACAGCCATTGGACGTGGTGTTCGACGTGCGACCGCTGTCGGGCGAAGCCGCGCCCTCGTCGGCGCCGCAGCATGCCGCTCCGGCGCACGCCGATCCGATGCACGCCGATCCGAAGCGCGCCGACCCGGCGCACAGCGACCACTGATACGGCAGCCGCGGCGCCGCGGTTCGATCAGCCTCTCAGAGCGCCTGCAGGCGCGCGATCGCGGCGTCCAGCGTCACCTGGTTCTTGGCGAAGCACAGCCGCGCCAGGCGCTGGCCCGGCGGCGGCGTTTCGTAGAACGGCGAGAGCGGGATCGCCGCCACGCCCTTCTCGATCGTCAGCCAACGGCAGAACGCCGCGTCGTCGAGATCGCTGACCGCCGCGTAGTCCACCAACTGGAAGTAGCCGCCCGGCACCGGCAGCGGCTTGAGCCGGGTGGTCAGCAGCTGCGCGCGGAACGCGTCGCGCTTGGCCTGGTAGAACGCGCCCAGCTCCGCATCGTGTTCGGGGTGTTCGCGCAGCATCGCCGCGAACGCATGCTGGGCCGGGGCGAAGGTGCAGAACACGTTGTACTGGTGGACCTTGCGGAACTCGGCGCTCAGCGCCGGCGGCGCGATGCAGTAACCCAGCTTCCAGCCGGTGCAGTGGTAGGTCTTGCCGAAGCTCGACACCACGAACGCGCGTTCTCGCAGTTCCGGGTAGCGCAACACCGATTCGTGGCGGGCGCCGTCGAAGACGATGTGCTCGTAGACCTCGTCGGACAACAGCACGATATCGGTATCGCGCAGCAGTTCGGCCAGCGCGGCGATGTCACCGGCCCCGAACATCGCGCCCGAGGGGTTGTGCGGGCTGTTGACGATCAGCATGCGGGTGCGCGGGGTGATCGCATCACGTACCCGCTGCCAGTCCGGCGCGAAGGTGCGCGGGTCCAGCGGCACGTGCACCGCGACCGCGCCGGCCAGGTCGATCGCCGGCTCGTAGCTGTCGTAGGCCGGGTCGAGCACGATCACTTCCTCGCCCGCGCGCACCACCGCCTGGATCGCGTTGAACAGCGCTTCGGTGGCGCCGCTGGTCACCGTGACCTCGGCATCACTGTCGGGCATGTATCCATAGACGCGTGCCGATTTTTCCGCGATCGCCTGGCGCAGTGCCGGGATGCCGGTCATCGGCGCATACTGGTTGTGCCCTTCGCGCATCGCCGCCGCCAGTCCATCGACCAGCGGCTGCGGGACGTCGAAGTCCGGGAAGCCTTGCCCCAGGTTGACCGCGCCGTGCTCGGCGGCGAGTTGCGACATCACCGTGAAGATGGTGGTGCCGACCTTGGGCAGCTTGGTCCGGATCATTGCATGGTTTCCGTTGGCGGAAATGGGAGTCCGAGTTTACGGATCGGCACGCAGGCGATAAACCGCACGCATGACAACACTGGAGCCGCAAAACTTCGACGAATCGCGACTGGTCGCGCTGCTTCAGGCCTATCTGCGCGCGCGCTACCGGTGGCAGTACCGCGACGACTGGCACGATATCGTCGTCGGCCTGCCCACCCCGGGGCTCGACCTGCGCTATCCGCAGGTGCCGTCGTTCGGCATGCTGTCCGCGTTCAATCCACTGTCGGTGCGCAAGTCCGGCAGCGAGAACCGGCGTGCCGACAGGCGACTGGAAACGCGCCTGGAA
This sequence comes from Pseudomonadota bacterium, assembly GCA_023423235.1. GTDB lineage: Bacteria > Pseudomonadota > Gammaproteobacteria > Xanthomonadales > Xanthomonadaceae > Luteimonas. The sequence goes on along the minus strand of JAFAFY010000007.1, from coordinate 9,602 downwards.
GAGATCGGCCTGCCCTACATCCCCGCCTTCGCCAGCGCAGAGGACCGCAGCTGGCGCGAACCGGGCTGGATCATCTTCGGCATCGGCGCGGATGCGTTCGACGCGCTGGGACGCGAATTCGGGCAGCTGGGCACGCTGTGGTGGCGCGCGGGTGCGCCGGTGCGCTTGCGGATCGATGCGGCGCGGCCCTGCGGGATCGAAGGCGACCAGCATATCGACTGGCTGCGATAGAAGGCTGTCGCACCCGCCCCTCGCGACGACCGTGCAGCCTTGAACGACGGCCGGCCGCTGGCGCTGGAACCGGGACCGTCTAGGACTTGCAAAGCGGGTGCGCGAGTGTCGCGCGGCGACTCGCGAACGGCCGGTCGCCCGGCCCCGCCCATGGCGCACTTGCCACCCGGTTAACATGACCGCCCAGTGGCCGCTCCCGGCCGATGGCCGGCCGATGTCCCGACCCGATGACCGCCCCCCGCTGCTTGCCGTCCGCGGACTGCGCTTCTCGCGCGACGACCGCGCGGTGTTCGGCCCGCTGGATTTCGCGATCACTGCCGGCGAGGCGCTGCTGGTGCGTGGCGACAACGGCGCCGGTAAGACCACGCTGCTGCGGGTGCTGGCGGGGCTGCTGGACGCCGATGCGGGCGCGGTCGAGATCGACGGCGTGCCGGTGGCGCGCGCGATGCGGGCCGGCAGCATGGCCTACCTGGGCCACTTGCCGGCGTTGAAGTCGGATCTCGATGCCAGCGGAAACCTCGAATTCCTGGCGTCCCTGCAGGGCGCCCGCGCCAGCCAGACGATCGCCAGCGCGCTGGCCGTGACCGGCCTGGCGGCGCACGCCCGCACCCCGGTGCGGCGGATGTCGGCCGGGCAGAAGAAGCGCCTGTCGCTGGCGCGGCTGTGGATGTCGCCGGCGGCGCTGTGGCTGCTCGACGAGCCCTACGCCAACCTCGATCTGCAGGGCATCGAGCTGGTCAACCGCATGGTCCGCGCCCAGCTCGACGCTGGCGGCGCGGCGCTGGTGACCACCCACGGCGCCTACGCCGCGCCGCCGGTGCGTACCCGCGAACTGCGCCTGGAGGCGGCCGCATGAGCCGCCATGCCGAAACGCCGACACTGGCCGGCGCCGCCCGCGGCCTGCTGCTGCGCGACCTGCGGCTGCTGTGGCGCCGCCGCGGCGATGCGTTGCAGCCGGCGCTGTTCGCGCTGCTGGTGGTGGTGCTGTTCGCGCTGGCCTTGGGCAACGACGCAGCGCTGCTGGCGCGGGTCGCGCCCGGCGTGCTGTGGGTGGCGGCGCTACTGTCGGGCCTGCTGGCACTGGACACCCTGTTCCGTGGCGACGCCGACGATGGTTCGCTGGAGCAGTGGATGCTGGCGCCGGTACCGCTGGCCTGGCTGGTGCTGGTGCGGACCCTGGTGCACTGGGCCACGACCAGCCTGCCGCTGCTGCTGGCCGCGCCGCTGCTGGCCGAGATCCTGCACCTGCCGCGGCCGCTGCTGCCGCTGCTGCTGGCGGGGCTGGCGCTGGGCACGCCGCTGCTGAGCCTGCTCGGCGCGGTGGTCGCGGCGCTGACCATCGGCATGCGCCGCTCCGGTATCCTGTTGGCGTTGCTGGCGCTGCCCCTGTATGTTCCGGTGCTGGTGTTCGGCGCTGGCAGCGTCGCGATGGCGGCACAGGGACATGATCCGTCCGGTGGCCTGCTGCTGCTCGGTGCCGGCCTCGCCGCCGCGCTGGTGCTGGCTCCGGTCGCTGCGGCGGCCGCGCTTCGCATCGCGATGCACTGACCCCGCGCCGGGTCCTGGGAGGGACAGGCACGGTCAACGCCACCCGGCGCCCGCAAGGCGCCGTCAGCCTGATCGCCCGCAATTCCTATGCATCCAGTCGCCCTGTGGTTCCACCAGCTCGGTTCCCCGCCCACCTTCGACAGGTTCGCGCGGCGCTGGGCGCCGTGGGCCTTCGCGCTGGCGGCGGCCACCCTGGCGGTGGGCCTGTACGGCGCGCTGTTCCAGGTGCCGGCCGACTACCAGCAGGGCGACAGCTTCCGCATCCTCTACATCCACGTACCCAGCGCGTGGATGAGCCTGGCGGTGTTCGCGGTGATGGCGGTCTATGCCGCGATCGCGCTGGTCTGGCGGATCAAGCTGTGCGAGATCCTGGCGATGGCCTGCGCGCCGATCGGCGCCGGTTTCACCGTCATCACTTTGGCTACCGGCGCAATCTGGGGCCGGCCGATGTGGGGCACGTGGTGGGACTGGGACCCGCGCCTGACCACCGAGCTGATCCTGCTGTTCATGTACCTGGGCGTGATCGGCCTGTATCACGCCATCGAGGACCGCCGCACTGCCGCGCGCGCCGCCTCGCTGCTGGCGATCGTCGGCGTCGCGCTGCTGCCGATCATCCGTTACTCGGTGGTCTGGTGGGACTCGCTGCACCAGGGCCAGACCATCCGCCTGTTCGGCGAATCCACCCTGCACGGCAGCATGTTCGCGCCGCTGGTGTGGATGGTGGTGGCGACCAAGTTCTGGTTCATCGGCTCGCTGCTGGCGCGGGCACGCGCCGACAACCTGCGCCGTGAGGCCGGCAAGGACTGGGTACGCCAGCAGGTCGAAGCCCCGGGAGGGCAGGCATGAGCTATCGGGAGTACGTGATCGCCGCCTATGCGGTGTTCTTCGTCGTGCTGGTCTGGGATTTCGTCGCGCCGCGCATCAGCATCGCCCAGAGCCTGCGCGCCGCGCGCCTGCTGGGGCAGCGTCGCCGCGCCGTCGCCGAGGCCCCGGCATCCGACCAGGCGCTGACCCGGTGAATCCGGTCCGCCGCCGCCGGCTGTGGTTCGTGGTGGCGCTGGTCGCCGCCGGCGCGCTGTCGGCCACGCTGATCGCCTTCGCGCTGCAGCGCAACGTGGCCTACCTGTACACGCCGGTCGAGATCCTCGGCGGCAACGCCGGCCCGGCAGTGGCCGCGGGCGAGGCCCGTTTCCGCCTCGGCGGCATGGTCGCCGACGGCTCGTTCGCGCGCGCGCCCGGTTCGATGGACGCGCATTTCCGGGTCACCGATGGCGACGCGGAACTGCCGGTGCGCTACACCGGCATCCTGCCCGACCTGTTCCGCGAGAACCAGGCGGTGGTCGCCACCGGGCGCATGGCCGGTGGCACCTTTATCGCCGAACAGGTGCTGGCCAAGCACGACGAGACCTACGTGCCCAAGGAGGTCGCCGACAAGATGGGCCTGGCGCACGAGAAACACGGCGTGGGCCTGGAGGAGGCGCGTTGAGGCTGGCGACGTGGACGGGACCCGGGACCCCGGACCCTGGACGCGCCGTGTCGGCGGCGGTCGCGATCCCGGCATCGAGGCGGCGCAGATCAGCGCTGCAGTGGCGACGGTTCCGCGATCCGGCTGAAGGGCCTGCTCTTCCGGGTCCCGGGTCCCGCGTCCCGAGTCCCGCCCCCGATGCTGCCTGAGCTCGGCCAACTCGCGCTGCTGCTGGCACTGGTCGCGTCGCTGGTGCAGACCCTGCTGCCGCTGCTGGGCGCGCAGCGCGGGATCGCGCCGTGGATGGCCAGCGCGCGGCCGGCGGCGTACACGCAATGGGCGCTGGCGCTGGTCGCCTGGGCGATCCTCACCGCAGCGTTCGTGCAGCAGGATTTCTCGGTGCGCTACGTCGCCGAGAATTCCAACTCGCTGCTGCCGATGGTCTACCGCATCACCGCGGTCTGGGGCGGCCACGAGGGTTCGCTGCTGCTGTGGGTGCTGGTGCTGGCCACCTGGAACGCGGCGGTGGCGTGGTTCTCGCGCCAGTTGCCGGATGTGGTGCTGGCGCGGGTGCTCGGCATCATGGGCGCGGTATGCCTGGGTTTCCTCGCGTTCCTGATCTTCACCAGCAATCCGTTCGAGCGCATCCTGCCGGCGCCACTGGAAGGCCGCGACCTCAACCCGCTGTTGCAGGATCCGGGGATGATCATCCACCCGCCGATGCTCTACATCGGCTACTCGGGTTTCATCGTGCCGTTCGCGTTCGCGATCGCCGCGCTGCTGGACGGCAAGGTCGATGCACACTGGCTGCGCTGGACCCGGCCGTGGACCAACGTGGCCTGGGCCTTTTTGACCATCGGCATCGCGCTGGGCTCGTGGTGGGCCTACTACGAACTGGGCTGGGGCGGCTGGTGGTTCTGGGACCCGGTGGAGAACGCCAGTTTCATGCCGTGGCTGGCGGGCGCGGCGCTGCTGCATTCGCAGGCGGTCACCGAGAAGCGCGGCAGCTTCCACGGCTGGACCCTGCTGCTGGCGATCGCGACATTCTCGCTGTCGCTGCTGGGCGCGTTCCTGGTGCGCTCGGGCGTGCTGACCAGCGTGCACAGCTTCGCCGCCGATCCCGCGCGCGGCCTGTTCATCCTGGTGTTCCTGGGCATCGTCGTCGGCGGCTCGCTGCTGCTGTATGCGCTGCGCGCGCCGGACGGCCGCGACGGCAAGCCGTTCGCCGCCAGTTCGCGCGAGACCCTGCTGCTGGCCAACAACCTGCTGCTGGTGGCCGCCTGCGCGATGGTGCTGCTGGGCACGCTGTACCCGCTGCTGGCCGATGCGCTGGACCTGGGCAAGATCTCGGTCGGCCCGCCGTATTTCTCGCTGCTGTTCGTGGTGCTGATGGCGCCGCTGGTGCTGCTGCTGCCGTTCGGCCCGCTGACGCGCTGGCAGCACGAAGACGTCGCGCGGCCACTGCGCATGCTGCTGCCATGGGCCGGGCTGGCGCTGGGCCTGGGCATCGCCGGCTTTTTCCTCGCGCCGCAGGGGCCGTGGAAAGTGGCGATGGGGCTGGCGGGCGCCGGCTGGGTCGCCGCGGGCACGCTGCGCTTCGTCTGGAGCCGGTTGCGCACGCAGTCCAAGGGCCAGCGTTTCACCGCCGAAATGGCCGGCATGACGCTGGCGCATCTGGGCATCGCCGTGTTCCTGGTCGGCGCGCTGCTGGTCGAGGCGTTGAACGTGCAGCGCGAGGTCGCACTGGCCCCGGGACAGGCGCTGACCATCGGCCGCGACAGTTTCGAGCTGGACGGCGTCGTGCACCACGACGGCCCCAACTACAGCGCCGACCGCGGCAGCGTGCGCCTGCTGCGCGACGATCGCCTGGTCGCCGTGCTGCACCCGGAAAAACGCGCCTACGCCAGCGGCGGCCAGGTGATGACCGAAACCGCAATCCGCCCCGGCGTGACCCGCGATGTCTACGTCGCCCTCGGCGAACCGCTGGGCGACGGCGCCTGGGCGGTGCGCGTGCACATCAAGCCATTCGTGCGCTGGGTCTGGGCCGGTGCCCTGCTGATGGCGCTGGGCGCCTTCGTCGCGGCAGCCGACCGCCGCTTCCGCCGGCCGCGCACCACGATGCAGGCCCCACGCCAGACGGAAGCCCAGCGCGCATGAACACGCCCGACTCCACGTCGCGCCGCGGCCTTGGCCGCTGGCTGCCGCTGCTGGTGTTCGCGGCGCTGGTGGCGTTGCTGGCCGCCGGCGTCTGGCTCAGCCGCGACCCGGACCGCGAGGCCCTGCCCTCGCCGCTGATCGGCAGGCCGGCGCCCGAATTCCGCCTGCCGATACTGCACGAGCCGGGACGGATGATGACCTCCGCCGAACTGCGCGGCGAACCCTACCTGCTCAACGTCTGGGGCAGCTGGTGCCCGGGTTGCCGCGAGGAGCACGCGGTCATCACCCGTTTCGCCGAGACCCGGCGCGTGCGCGTGGTCGGCTTCAACTGGAAGGACGAGCACCGCGACGCGATGCGCTGGCTGGAGCAGTTCGGCAATCCCTACTGGCTGGTGCTGGTGGACTACGACGGCCACGCGGCGATCGACTGGGGCATCACCGGCGCGCCGGAGACCTTCCTGGTCGACGGCGACGGCATCGTGGTGTGGAAGCACGTCGGGCCGATGACCGACGCGGTGCTGGATGCAGAACTGCTGCCGCGCGTCGCGCAACTGGAGGCGCAGTGATGCGCGCCCTGCTGCTCACGCTGCTGCTGTTGCTGGCGATGGCGCCGGCCGTGCAGGCGCAGGTTGCCATCGACGCGACCCCGCTGACCTTCGAGGACGCCGCGCAGGAACGGCGCTTCCATCGCCTGGTCGCCGAGTTGCGCTGCGTGATGTGCCAGAACCAGTCGCTGGCCGATTCCAACGCCCAGATCGCCCACGACCTGCGCCGCGAGGTGCTGTTGCTGATGCAACAGGGCAACAGCGACGCCGAGATCAAGGATTACCTGGTCGCGCGCTACGGCGACTTCGTGCTGTACCGGCCGCGGGTCGATCCACGCACCTGGCTGCTGTGGTTCGGGCCGCTGCTGCTGATCGCGGCCGGCGGCGGGGTGATCTGGCACATCCTGCGCACGCGCCGGCACGGCGCGGCCACGACGGCTGCCGACGACGACGGGCAGGAGTGGTGATGCCGGCGTTCATCGCCTTCGCCGCGCTGATGACGCTGGCGGCGACCACCGCGCTGGTCTGGCCGCTGCGCCGGGGCGCACCGCGCGTGGTGCTGGCGCTGGCGCTGGCAGTTCCGCTGCTGGTCGGCGGGATGTATGCGCTGGTGGGCACGCCGGCCGCGCTGGACCCGGCGGCGCGACAGGCGCCGGAATCGTTGGCCGATGCCGTGGCCCAGTTGGAACGGGATCTGGCCCGCGACCCACGCCAGCCCGAGGGCTGGCTGCTGCTGGGCCGCGCCCACGCCGGCATGCAGCAACCCGACAAGGCGCTGGCCGCGTTCGAGCGCGCCGCCAGGCTGCTGCCCGACGAGGATGGCGTGCAGGTGGAGTACGCCCAGGCGCGTGCCAACGCCGATCCGGCGCGGCGCTTCGACGCCGTCGCCGTGGAGACCCTGCGCACGGTCGTCGCCCGCAACCCGGCGCACCAGCATGCGCGCTGGTACCTGGGCATCGCCCAGCGCCAGGCCGGCGACCACGCAGGCGCGTCGGAGACCTGGGCACCGCTGCTGCCGCTGCTCGACGGCAACACCGCGGCCACGCTGCGGACGCAGATCGACGCCGCGCGCGAAGCCGCCGGCCTGCCGCCGCTGTCTGCTGACGACGAAGCACCGCCAGTCGCGCCAGCAGGTGCCCATGCGATCACCATCCGCGTATCGCTGGACCCTGCCCTCGCCGCGCGCATGCGCCCGGACGGCGATGCCAGCGTGTTCGTCATCGCCCGAGTGCCCGGTGGTCCGGCGATGCCGGTCGCGGTACAGAAGCATGCCCTGCAGGCGCTGCCGCTGGAGGTCGTGCTGGGCGACGGCGACAGCCCCATGCCCACACGCCCGCTGTCGGCGCTTGGCGAGGTCGAAGTGATCGCGCGGCTGTCGCCGAGTGGAGACGCGGCCGCGCAGGCCGGCAATATCGACTCGTCGCCGGTGCGCGTGCAACTGCCGGCGGAGGCGCCGGTGGCGCTGGTGATCGGCCAGGCCGACTGACGACGCGCTTTCGACGGCGCGCCCGCTCAATCCAGAAGCGTTGTTTTCACCGCGACATGCAGCGCGGCGTCACCGCCTGCGTGGTGCGATGCGACGTCATATCTTCGCCTGGGAATCGGCGGCGGCAGCAGGGTGCGGGGGGTCCGTCGCTTCGGCGACAGCGGCGTCGGACGCGTCCAGCGCCTCGGCCCGCAAGCGCTCGGGGTCGACCAGCGACGGGTTGTCCAGCACTTCGGCCAGGCGCGCGCGGTCCAGTTGCCCGGTCCAGCGCGCGATCACCAGCGTGCCGATGCCGTTGCCGGTGAGGTTGGTCAGCGCCCGGCCCTCGGACATGAAACGGTCGATGCCGACGATCAGGGCAATGCCGGCCAGCGGGATCACACTCTCGAACGCGGCCAGCGAGGCTGCCAGCGTCACCAGGCCCGCGCCCGACACGCCGGCCGCACCGTTGGAGGAGATCAGCATGAACACCAGCAGCGCGATCTGCGTGCCCAGCGGCACCTCGATGCCGAAGGCCTGGGCGATGAAGATCGCGCCCATCGACATGTAGATCGCGGTGCCGTCGAGGTTGAACGAATAGCCTGTGGGGATGGTCAGGCCGACCACCGATTTCGGCACGCCGGCCGCCTCCAGCTTGGTCAGCATGCGCGGCAGCACGGTTTCCGACGACGAGGTCCCCAGCACGATCAGCAGCTCGTCGCGGATCATGCGCACGTACTTGAACACGCTGAAACCCGACCACCAGCAGATCGGCCCCAGCACCAGGAACAGGAACAGCAGGCAGGTCAGCCAGAAGCTCAGCATGAAGTAGCCCAGCGAGCCGAGGATCGCGCCGCCGTACTCGCCGATGGTGAAGGCCATGCCGCCCATCGCCCCCAGCGGCGCGAACCACATCACGATCTTGATCACGCCGAACATCACCTGCGCGATCAGGTCCAGCGCCGCGACCGCCGGCTTGCCGCGCTCGCCCAGCAGCGTGATCGCGCAGGCGACCAGGATGGCCATCACCAGCACCTGGATCAGCTGGCCTTCGACGAAGGCGCCGAAGAACGAACTCGGCACCAGATGCAGGATGAAGCCGGTGATACCGTCGCCGGACACCGCGCCGGCGCTGTCGAGCGTTGCACGGGCCGCGGAGGCGTCGAAGGTCGCCAGGTCCAGGCCGAGCTTGCGGCCGGGGCCGAGCAGGTTGATGACCACCAGGCCGATGCCCAATGCGAACACCGTGGTCACATTGAAGTAGATCACCGTCTTGAGCGCCAGGCCGCCGGCCTTGGCCAGGTTGCCCAGGCCAGCGATGCCGACCGCGACGGTGGCGAAGATCGTCGGCGCGATGACCACCTTGACCAGCTTGATGAACAGGTCCGCCAGCCATTTCATCTGCGCGCCGGTTTCCGGAAGCACCAGGCCGATGACGATGCCGGTGGCGATGCCGGCCAGCACCCAGAAATACAGATGGTGCCAAAGCGGCTTGCGCCTGGGCATGGGGGCCGGGGCCTGGACGGAGGTCGGGGGATCGGTCTGCATGACACAAGCCTGCCAGAGAAACGCGGATGACGAACTCACACGATGGGACTAGGCCGGCATCGGTGGCTGCGCGCGCCCACGGCCGCGCGCAAAACCCGAAAACAGCGGCGCGGGCGCGGGGGGAGCCGCTGAAACAGGGCCACGGAAACGGAAACGGGCCGCTCGCGCGGCCCGTTCCCTGTATCGCGACACCGGTGGCGATCAGCCCTCGGCGTTGCCCTCGCCTTCGGCGACGGCCTTCATCGACAGGCGGATGCGGCCCTGCTTGTCGACTTCCAGCACCTTGACCTTGACCACGTCGCCTTCCTTGAGCACGTCGCCGACCTTCTCGACGCGCTCGTTGGAGATCTGCGAGACGTGGACCAGGCCGTCCTTGCCGGGGGAGATCGTCACGAATGCACCGAAGTCCATCAGCTTGACGACCTTGCCCTCGTAGATGCGGCCCGGCTCGACGTCGGAGGTGATCTGCTCGATGCGCTCGCGCGCGGCGCGGCCAGCGGCGGCGTCGACCGAGGCGATGGTGATCGTGCCGTCGTCCTGGATGTCGATCTGGGTGCCGGTCTCCTTGGTGATGCCCTGGATGACCGAACCGCCCTTGCCGATGACCTCACGGATCTTGTCGGGGTGGATCTTGATGGTGATC
>JAFAFY010000383.1 GCA_023423235.1 Pseudomonadota bacterium | reverse complement strand
TTCTACCCGGTGGCGCCGGGCAGCAACGAGTACGTCATCGGCCGTCCGTTCGTGGATGCGGCCACGCTCAACCTGCCCAACGGCAAGCGCTTCTCGATCCGGGTCGAGGGGCTGGACCACGCCCATCCCTACATCGGCGAGGTCACGCTCGACGGCCAGCCGCTGCAGCGCGGCGTGCTCACCCATGAGGCCCTGATGGCCGGCGGTGAACTGCGCTTCCGCATGCAGGCCACGCCCAACCGCAGCTGGGCCACGGCGCCGGACGCACGGCCGTTCTCGATGAGCAGCGGCGCGGCGGGTGCGGGCGCGGCCACGTCTTCCGCGGAGTAGGGCGTTTGAAGTCAGGACGGCCCGGCCGATGCCGGGTCGCCGTTTCGCCATCGGTTCTTCCGTCAGCCGGTCCGGTCTGCAGTCGGCCTCGGCCGTCTGCGACCACGCATGGCGCGGCGCAGCGTCAGTTGAACAGCTTGCCGAAGATCCGCAGCCCGGCGATCCACACGCCGACGCTCGAGCCGATGTTGGTCAGGATGAAATTGAGAATGGTCCGCGACACCCGGTTGCGGTACCAGCCCTTGAACGTCTGCGCATCGTCGCGCAGCGACAGGAAATCGCCGTAGGCGGGCTTGCGCACCTGCACTTCAACCAGCGCACTGAACAGGCCCGGCGAGACCCCCGGCGGGCGGAAGGGCTTCAGCGGCGCGGTGATCGCCGAGGCCAGCACGCTCAGCGGGTGGCCGGCGGCGCAGAGCGTGCCCAGCGCGGCGAAGCCCGCTGTGTAGAACACCCATTGCCCCAGCAGTTGCGCGCCGACCGCGGCGCCGCCCTGCCAGAAGCCCCAGGCGATCGCGCCGAGGATCAGCACCATCAGCGCGGTGGTGAACCACGGGAAGCGACGCTTGCCGGCAACGAATTCCAGTTCCTCGCGCAGTTCGCCCGGCGCCTGCGTGTCTTCCTGCAGGTGCCGCGCCAGCCCGGCCAGGTGCCCGGCACCGACCACGGCCAGCACGTCCTTTGCGCCATCGGGGACCTGGCGCAGGCGCGCGGCCATGTAGCGGTCGCGCTCGGCGATCACGCACTCGTACAACGCCGGACTGCCCTGGGCGAACTCGCCGAAGCTCGATTCGAGCATGTCGCCCTGCTTGAGCTTCTCGATCTCGTCCTCGCCCATTTCCTCGGTGGTCAGCAGCCCGCCCAGCAGGTTGCCGCCCAGCTTGAGCCGGCCGAAGAACCCCAGCCGGCTGGAGGCGCGCTTGAAGGTCAGGCCGACGTCGCGGTCGATCAGCTCCAGGCCCAGGCCGCGTTCGTTGGCCAGTGCGACCGCGCGCTTGAGCTCCGCGCCGGGCTCGATGCCAAGCTGCTCGGCCAGGCGCCGCTGGTAGGCCGCCAGCGCCAGGTTGGCGGCGAACAGCGCCACCCGGCCCTTGCGGATCACGTCGACCAGGTTGAGCTTCGCCAGCGCATCCGGGTCGCTGAGCGCCTGCAGGCGCTGGGCGTCCAGCTCCACCGCAACGGTGTCGAAATCGCCGCTGTGGATCGCATCCTCGACCGCATCGACGCTGATCCGGGAAATGTGCGCGGTGCCCAGCAGGGTGTAGCGGACGCCGTCGCGTTCGACGATGGCGTGCGGCTGCTGCTGCCAGAGGGATGTCGCGGATTCGGTCATGGGATCCGGGGAAGGGCGTGGGCCAGATGGGGCAGGCGAGGGCAGGCGGGAGAGGACGCGGCCGCAGCCACCGGGCATGCCACCTCGACGTCAGCTGCGCACGCCGCGACCGGCGACGAAGGCCGCGCAGGATAATCGCTCCGGCCCGCTGCCGGCAAAGCAGCGCCGGGGGTTGCGTTCATGCAGGGCGCGGCGATCCGCTGGCGACGACGCTACGCGTCGCCGTCATCCGGGCACGGCGTCAGGCGCGCTGGCGGCGCCATCGCCCAGGGCGCGTTGCATCTGCAGCGTATCCAGCCAACGCCCGTGCTTGCGGCCCAGCCCCGGGAACACGCCGATCGTCGCGAAGCCGAGGCGTTCGTGCAGCCGCACCGAGGCCGCATTCGCCGGCTCGCCGATCACCGCGACCATCTGCCGGAATCCGCGCCGGGTGCAGTCCTCGATCAGCCGCTGCATCAGCGCCCGGCCGATCCCGCGCCCGTGCAGCGCAGGGGCGACGTAGACGGTGCTCTCGACCGTCCAGCGATAGCCGATGCGGCTGCGATAGCCGCCGGCGTAGGCATAGCCGGCGAAACGGCCATCGGCCTCGGCCACCAGCCACGGACAGCCGGCGTCGCGCACGGCCTGCCAGCGCCGGCGCATCTCGGCCACGTCGGGCGCGTCGTACTCGTAGGTCGCCACGTCGTGGGCGACCTCGTGCGCATACAGGGCGGTGATCGCGTCGAAGTCGGTCGTCACCGCGTCGCGCACGTGGATGGCCATGTCTGGAGTCCGGCGGGAGTGGGGGATTGGGGATTCGGGTCGTGGTTCGGGGGATCTGCCGGGCAGACGAATTCCCAATGCCGAGGCCCTTCGTCGGCGTCGGCGATCCCCGCCCGGTTGACTCGGCTCAGTCGATGTAACGCTTGAGCAGGTCGCCGTAGGCGTCGATGCGACGGTCGCGCAGGAACGGCCAGATCCGCCGCACCTGCTCGCTGCGGCCCAGGTCGACCTCGCAGCCGAGGATCGTCGGCGCGCCGCCGGCCTCGGCCAGGAACTCGCCCTGCGGGCCCAGCACGTGGCTGTTGCCCCAGAAGTCGATACCCGAGGCGCCAACAGGCCCTTCAGAAGCAGTGGGCGAGGGCTCGTGGCCGACACGGTTGCATGAGAGCACCGGCAGGCCGTTGGCCACCGCGTGGCCGCGATGGCTGAGGATCCAGGCGTCGCGCTGGCGCTTCTTCTCGTCGTCGGCGTCGGCCGGATCCCAGCCGATCGCGGTCGGGTACAGCAGCAGGTCGGCGCCGGCCAGCGCCATCAGGCGCGCGGCTTCGGGATACCACTGGTCCCAGCACACCAGCAGGCCGAGCCGACCAACGGAGGTGTCGATCGGCTTGAAGCCGATGTCGCCCGGGGTGAAGTAGAACTTCTCGTAGAAGCCCGGGTCGTCGGGGATGTGCATCTTGCGGTACTTGCCG
>JAFAFY010000320.1 GCA_023423235.1 Pseudomonadota bacterium | reverse complement strand
AGCAGGCGGTGCGGCTTGCCGATGCCCAGCGGCGCGCCGACGTGCAGCGGGCCCTCGACCCGCGCCAGCAGCCGCGTCACCGCGTCGTCCAGGGCGTCGATGAATTCGGTCATGCCGCGAGCATAAGACGGTGCATGTGAATGCCATGGTCCGTGCTGGGGTGAGCCCGGGTGCCGGCCCGGCACCCACGTGCGCGACACTGGGCAGCCCCGATGATGGTGCCTTTGCCGACGATGATCCGCATCCACATCCGCAAATGCAGCCCGGCGCGCCTGCACGGACGCGTGCTGGCCGCAGCCTTCGCGCTGGCGCTGGCGCTGGCGATGGCTACGGCCGCGCACGCCGCGCCTGCCGGGCCGTTGCCGGCACCGGCCGACGGCGACGCCGCGCCCACGCTGCGCATGAAGGCGCAGGACATGCCGGTACGCGCGGTGTTCGAGCAGATCGCCGCCGAAACCGGGTGGGAAGTCGAGAACCTCGACGCGCTCGACGGCGCCGGCACGGTCTCGTTCAATTTCGTCGACATGCCGGTCGAGACCATGGTGCAACTGGTCGCCGGCGAGGCCGGGGCCAGCGCGCTGGTGCATGACAGGATGATCCGCATCGGCAGCGTCCGCGACGACTGAGGCGGTGCCTGCCGCGGCGGCGGTTATGGCGGCAGCATTTCGGGACGGAACAGCCGGCGCCTGGAGACTTCCTTGCCGGAGACCATGAACTCGCCCTCGCCGCGATAGTGCACCGTGCGCGGACGCCTGGGCACCGGCGCGACGTGCGCGTGCACGACTTCCCAGACGAGCAGGTCATAGTTCGCGTTGTCGCGTGCTTCCAGCAGCGTGCACTCGAAGCTGGAATGACACTCGGCGATCAACGGGGCGCGCACCCGCGCGGCCGACATGGCGGTCAGTCCGAAGCGCGCGAACTTGTCGCCGTCCGCGCCGCTGCAGTTGCCGATGGCGACCGCGATGTCGAGCAGCTCGAACGTCGGCAGGTTGATCACGCATTCGCCGCTGGCGCGTGCCAGCCGGTGGCTGTGGGTGCCGGCGGTGAGGTAGGTGCCCACCAGGTTCCAGCCCAGCATCATGTGCCAGCCCATGGTCATGATCCCGCGCTCGTCGCCGTGCGCGGTGCTGACCAGCACCACGGGCCCGGGTTCGAGGAAGCGGCGCACCTGCCCGGTCGGGAAATCCTGCTTGGCATAGCGCTTCATGTGCGTCCCTCCGGCTGCGGTGCAGGGAGTTCGAGGCTGTGTACCGCATCGGCGATGCGGCGCACGTCGTCCTCGGTATGGCTGACGTAGAGCATCGGCAGGCGCACGTCGTCGCGCACCCGCTGCAGCCAGGGGATCAGCTCCTCGCGGCGGGCGCGGTCGAGCGCGGACAACGGCTCGTCGAACAGCAGGATCGCCGGCTGCGACAGCAGGGCGCGTCCGATCGCCACGCGCTGCGCCTCGCCGCCGGACAGGTTTGCGGGGCGCCGCGCCAGCAGCGCTTCGATGCCCAGCAGTGCGACGATACGGTCGAGCGCGAACACCGGGCGCACATCGGCAGGGTGGCGGCCGTAGCGCAGGTTGCCCAGCACATCCAGATGCGGGAACAGGCGCGCGTCCTGGAACACGTAGCCGACACGGCGGCGGTGCGCCGGCAGGTCGATGCCGCGCGCGCTGTCGAACAGCACACGGCCGTCGATCTCGATCCGCCCGGCGCGCGGTTCGACCAGGCCTGCGATCGCATTGAGCACGCTGGTCTTGCCGGCACCGGACGGGCCGGTCAGCGCCACCACGCGCTCGTCGGCGTCGATGCGCACCTGTCGTCGGAACGCGCCACGCTGCAGGTCGATGTCGATCGCCAGCATCAGGCGTCCGCCCCGCCGCGCTGGCGGCGCACCAGCCATTCCGAGGCCAGCAGCGCGCCCAGCGACAGCGCCACCGCAACCGCCGCCAGCCGCCAGATGCCGGCTTCGCCGCCCGGCACCTGCATCAGTCCGTAGATCGCCGTGGACATGGTTTCGGTTTCGCCGGGAATGCTGGAGACGAAGGTGATGGTGGCGCCGAACTCGCCCAGCGCCTTGGCGAAGGCCAGCACCGCGCCGGCGACGATCCCGGGCCAGGCCAGCGGCAGGGTGATGGTGAGGAATACCCGCAGCGGGCCGGCACCGAGCGTGGCTGCGGCCTGCTCCAGGCGGCGGTCGACGTTCTCGATCGACAGCCGGATGGTGCGCACCATCAACGGGAAACCCATGATCGCGCTGGCCAGCGCCGCGCCGGTCCAGCGGAAGGCGACGCTGACCCCGAAGGTCGCCTCCAGCCAGCGCCCGATCACGCCGTTGCCGCCCAGCAGCACCAGCAGCACGTAGCCGACCACCACCGGCGGCAGCACCAGCGGCAGGTGCACCAGCGCATCGAGCAGTGCCTTGCCGAAGAAGCGCCGGCGCGCCAGCAGCCACGCCGTCGCCACGCCCAGCGGCAGGCTGGCCAGCGCGGCGACGCTCGCGACCTTCAGGCTCAGCGCGATGGCGACCAGTTCCTCGGCGCTGAAGTGCAGCCAGCCGTGCATGCGTATCGGCGCCGGCGCTCAGCGCAGGGTGAAGCCGTGGGCGCGGAAGATCGCGCCGGCGGTGTCGCCTTCAAGCCAGCGCACGAACGCCGCGGCATCCGGGTTGCGACTGGCCGCGACCCGCGCCACCGGGTAGACGATCGGCGGGTGGCTGTCGGCGGGGAAGGTCGCCAGCAGCTTGACCCGCGGCTCGGCCTGCGCGTCGCTGCCGTAGACCACGCCCAGCGGCGCTTCGCCGCGCGCCACCAGCTGCAACGCCGCGCGCACGCTGTCGGCTTCGGCGACCCGCGGCTGCAGCGCGTCCCAGTTGCCGAACCGGGTGAATGCGGCCCTGGCGTACTTGCCGGCGGGCACGCTGGCGGTCAGCGCCAACGCCAGCCGGCCACGCGCGCCAAGCAGCGGCAGCAGGTCGCTGTCCGGGCCGAGTGCGAATGGCTGCGCGCGGCTGCCGGCCGGCGCCACCAGCACCAGGGTGTTGCCGAGCAGGTCGCTGCGGGTGGCGGTGTCGATCAGGCCGCGCTGCTGCAGCCAATCCATCCAGTCCAGGTCGGCGGAGACGAAGACATCGGCCGGCGCGCGTTGTTCGATCTGCCGCGCCAGCACGGAGCTGGCGGCGTACGACACCCGCACCGGCTGGCCGGTGTCGCGGGTGTAGCGGGCGGCGGCCGCGTCCATCGATTCCTTGAGGCTGGCGGCGGCGAACACGGTCAGCGGCGTTTGGGCCGGCGCCGCGGCGCGCTGGGCCGAGGCGGGTGCCGCCACGGCCAGCAGCGTCAGCAGCAAGGGGATCGACAGCAGGTTCGCGCAGAAGCGGGGCAGGGACATGGGGTTGGATGGGGTTCGGGAGTGGAAGTCAGGGTGCGACGATCACGCTGATGCTGTCGACCTGGCGCACACCGCGCGCCGGGCGCGTATCGCCGGGAACGAGCAGGCGCAGCGGCCCGGCGTCGGTGTCGAGGGGCTTGCCGTCGCAGCGGTCGGCAAGCACCACCTGCGCGTTGCCCAGGGTGGCATCGAGCTCGGCCAGCGAGAACAGCGCGCGATAGCCGTCGCGTCCCTGCACCAGCACATAGCGGCCCAGATGGGGCCCACGCAGCGGCGTGTCCGGCATCGCGCCGCTGGCCTGCAGCAGTGCGGTCAGTGACACGCCCTCGCAGCGCAGGGTCTGGCCATGGGCATTGGCCTCGACCGCATGTCGTGGCAAGGAGGCGCGGCTGCTGGCGTCGAGCGGCACGACCACCGGCGAGGCGATCGCAGGCGCATCGGGCTCGGAGGCGCGCAACGTGGGGTCCTGGGCGTGGTCGTGGGCGG
>JAFAFY010000268.1 GCA_023423235.1 Pseudomonadota bacterium | reverse complement strand
GCACAGTGCAGCGCGCGCGGCGCTGCGCCAAGCCGTGGCATCCCAGGGTGGGTCGATCTTTGCGGTGACGCGGACAGTGCTCGATGCCACGGTCATGCGGGCGGAATCCAGCCTTCGCGATGCTGCGATGCGCTTCTCCTTCCCCCGCATGCGGGGGATGCGAGCGGTCCGCTTGCGCGGCACCGCCGCACGGATCGATCGAATGCCCGGCGTGCTTCGCCGGGCCGGACGGGCTGGGATGGGGGCAAGCCTGCGGACCGTCGCGATCGGAACGGTCGCCCCCACCCGACCCTCCCCCACTTGCGGGGGAGGGCTTTGAAGCGGGCAGCGCTCATAAGTCCGGCGCGTTCCGTCATGACAGCGACGCGACTCAGAACAGACTCGCCTGCCGCGGCTGCGGGGCGAGTTCGCTGCGCAGGCGCGCCGGGTCGTCGAGGCGCTGGCGCGGGTGGTGCCCGGGTGCGACGACGAACGGCATGACCTTCTTCAATGGCACCCGCAGCCGCGCGAGGTCGTCGAGCCGCAGCGCGCCATGCGGTCGCGCGGCAAGGATGCGTTCGACATTGCGCGCGCCCAGGCCCGGCACGCGCAGCAGCAGTTCGCGCGGCGCGCGATTGATGTCGACCGGAAAGCGCGTCGGGTTGCGCAGCGCCCAGGCCAGCTTGGGATCGATGTCGAGGTCGAGCATGCCGGCGCCGCCGTCATCGGCCATGCCGGCCGTGGGCTCGGGCGCGATCTCCTCGACCTCGAAGCCGTAGAAGCGCAGCAGCCAGTCGGCCTGGTAGAGCCGGTGCTCGCGCAGCAGCGGCGGCGCCTGCAGCGGCAATGTCTTCGAGGCATCCGGAATCGGGCTGAAGGCCGAGTAGTAGACCCGGCGCATGCGGTAGCTGCCGTACATGCGGCTGCTCGATTCGAGGATGCGGCGGTCGCTGGCGTCATCGGCGCCGACGATCATCTGCGTGCTCTGCCCGGCCGGCGCGAAACGCGGCGCCTTGGCGCGGCGCACACCCACGGCCTGGCGCTTGATGCGGCGCGCGTCCTTGTCCTCGTCGATGCGCCATTTCAGTTCGCCCATCGCGCCGTGGATGCCGGCGTGGGTCTTCTCGGGTGCCAGCGCCGACATGCCGGCCTCGGTCGGCAGCTCGATGTTGATGCTCAGGCGGTCGGCATAGCGGCCGGCGGCGGCCAGCAGTTCCGGCGCGGCGTCGGGGATGGTCTTGAGGTGGATGTAGCCGGCGAAGCGATGGTCCTGGCGCAGGCTGCGCGCCACCTCGACCAGCTGCTCCATCGTGTAGTCGCCGCTGCGGATGATGCCGCTGGAAAGGAACAGGCCCTCGATGTAGTTGCGCTTGTAGAAATCCAGCGTCAGGTCGACGACTTCCTGCGTGGTGAAGCGCGCGCGGCGCACGTTGCTCGACACCCGGTTGACGCAGTAGGCGCAGTCGAACACGCAGAAGTTGGTCAGCAGGATCTTCAGCAGCGACACGCAGCGGCCGTCGGGCGTGTACGAATGGCAGATGCCCATGCCCTCGGTGCTGCCGATGCCACCGGACCTGCGCGAATCACGCTTGCCCGCGCCGCTCGACGCACAGGAGGCGTCGTACTTGGCGGCGTCGGCAAGGATGGCGAGCTTTTCGCTGAGGTTCACCGGCGCACGCTGCCCGAGCGCCGTCTCACCGGGTGAGACGCGCGCTGAATGCGGCGCCAGGTTCCACCCCATTCACATCGCGTGGCCGCGCCGCCCGATAGCGTGACCACCGGGCGTGCGCTTCCTGCGGCCCTTCAGCACATCGGGGCAGCGGATCATCGACACCTTGCAGCGACATCGACCGGGCGCGCATGCGCTGGCGCTCTCCGGCATCGCGCTGGCACTGCTCGCCGGCTGCGGCGGGCCACAGTCCGCGCTGGCGCCGGCCGGGCCGGCGGCGGCCACCATCGCCCAGGGCTGGTGGCTGATGGCCGGTGCGTTCACCGTTGTCTGGGCGATCGTGCTGGCACTGTTGTGGCTTGCCCTGCGCCGCCGCGACGGCGACAGCGCGCTGCGGCATCCGCGGCGGCTGATCATCGCCGGCGGCCTCATCCTGCCGACAGTGGTGCTGGCCGCGCTGCTGGTCTGGGGCAGCGTGACCAGCGGCCGGCTGACCTGGCCTGGGCGGGCGCCCGATGCCGTGATCGATGTCACCGCGCGGCAATGGCAATGGCAGTTCGACTACCACAACGACGGCGGCGCAGTGGTCGCCGGATCGCTGGACGAGATCGTGCTGCCAGTGGGACGCATGGTCGAGCTGCGCATCACCAGCGACGATGTGATCCACAGCTTCTGGATCCCGCGGCTGGCCGGCAAGATCGACGCCATCCCCGGCCGCGTCAACGTGCTGCGCCTGCAGGCCGACGACAGCACGCCGATGCGCGGCCAGTGCGCGGAGTTCTGTGGCCTGGACCATGCCCGCATGGCGTTTTCCGTGCGCGTGGTCGATGACGCCGCGTGGTCGCGCTGGCTGGCCGGCGATCCGCTGGACGAGGACACCGATGGTGCGCACGCCACCGCCCACGGGAGCGTCGCCCCATGAGCAGCGGCGCGCCCACGCCCGGCGAGTACCTGCGCCACAACGAACGCCTGGCATTGCTGGAGCGCGTCTGGGCCAACGGCCGCGGCCTGGCCGGCCAGCTGACCGCGGTCAACCATTCGACCATCGCCTTCCGCTTCATCGTCACCGGCCTGGCCTTCCTGCTGGTCGGCGGCATGCTGTCGATGTTCATCCGCCTGCAGCTGGCCTGGCCCGGCCTGCAGGTGCTCGACCCCGAGCGCTATGCGCAGTTCGTGACCATGCACGGCACGACGATGATGTTCCTGTTCGCGGTGCCGATCATGGAAGGCTTCGCGATGTACCTAGTGCCCAAGATGCTGGGCGCGCGCGACCTGCCGTTCCCGCGGCTGTCGGCATTCGGCTGGTGGTGCTACCTGTTCGGCGGGCTGTTCCTGTATTCGAGCTTCCTGTTCGGCGCCGCGCCCGACGGCGGCTGGTTCATGTACACGCCGCTGACCGACCGCACCTACTCGCCGGGCCTGGGCCCGGACTTCTGGCTGATCGGCGTGACCTTCGCCGAGATCGCCGCGGTCACCGCGGCGGTGGAGCTGATCGTCGCGATCCTGATCACCCGCGCGCCGGGCATGGACCTGCGGCGCATGCCGCTGTTCGCCTGGGCGATCCTGGTGATGGCCTTCATGATCGCGTTCGGCTTTCCGCCGCTGATCCTGGCCTCGATCCTGCTGGAGATCCAGCGCGCGTTCGACTTCGCGTTCTTCGAGGTCGCGCGTGGCGGCGACCCGCTGCTGTGGCAGCACCTGTTCTGGCTGTTCGGCCACCCGGAGGTCTACATCATCTTCCTGCCGGCGGCGGGCGTGGTGTCGATGGTGGTGGCCACGTTCGCCCGCCGGCCGATCGTCGGCTACACCTGGATCGTCGCGGCGCTGGTCGCCACCGGCTTCCTCAGCTTCGGGCTGTGGGTGCACCACATGTTCGCCGTCGGCATCCCGCTGCTGGCGCTGGCGTTCTTCAGCGCGGCCAGCATGGCGGTGGCGATTCCCACCGGCATCCAGGTGTTCGCGTGGATCGCCACGCTGTGGGCCGGCAAGCCATGGCTGCGGGTGCCGATGCTCTACATCGTCGGCTTCTTCGTGGTGTTCGTCTGCGGCGGACTGACCGGGGTGATGCTGGCCTTCGTGCCGTTCGACTGGCAGGCGCACGACACCCACTTCGTCGTCGCCCACCTGCACTACGTGCTGATCGGCGGGCTGATGTTCCCGATGTTCGCCGGCCTGTACTACTGGCTGCCGCTGGCCAGCGGGCGCATGCCATCCGAATCGCTGAGCCGCAGCGGGTTCTGGCTGGTGTTCATCGGCTTCAACCTGACCTTCCTGCCGATGCACATCACCGGCCTGGCCGGCATGCCGCGGCGGGTGGACACCTACTCGATGGAGCTGGGCGTGCACTGGCTCAACCTGCTGTCGACGGCGGCCGGTTTCGTGATGGCGGTGGGCATGGTGGCGATCCTGATCGACGTGGCGCTGTGCTTCCGCCTGGGCCGGCGCGCGCCGGCCAACCCCTGGCAGGCCGGCACCCTGGAATGGGCATTGCCGCAGCCGGTGCCCAACTACAACTTCGCCTCGATGCCGGTGGTCGCGGGCCGCTATCCACTGTGGGACGACCCGGCGATTGCCGAGGCCGCGGCGCGCACCGACGGCCTGCTGGGCGAGGCCCACGACGGCCGCCGCGAACTGCTGGGCACCGGCATCCAGTCGGCGCAGCCCGAGCAGGTGATCCGGCTGTCGCATTCGACCTGGCTGCCGCTGCTGGCGGCGCTGGCGATCGCGCTGCTGCTGACCGGCTTCATCGCCTCGCAGTACTGGCTGTCGCTGGCGATGCTGCTGCCCCTGGTCGGCCTGTTCCTGCGCTGGGCCTGGACCACCGGCGACCGCGACGCGCCGGAGACCGTGGAAGCCGCGCCCGGCCTGTGGCTGCCCACGCAGTATTCGGCGCGCAACGCCCCCGGCTGGTGGGCGCTGGTGGCGACGCTGCTGATCGACGGCTCGCTGTTCGCCTCGCTGGTGTTCGCCTGGTTCTACCTGTGGCTCGGCGCGCCGGCATGGCCGGCGGCGGGCTCGACGGTGCCGCCG
>JAFAFY010000214.1 GCA_023423235.1 Pseudomonadota bacterium | reverse complement strand
TCGGCACACAGACCACGTGACCGGCCTCGCCGGGCCGATGCCGCGCGCGCCCGGCGCGCTGCAGCAGGCGCGACACGCCCTTGGGGCTGCCGATCTGCAGCACCTGGTCGACCGCGGGAAAATCCACGCCCAGGTCCAGGCTGGAAGTCGCCACCACGCAGCGCACGCTGCCCGCGCGCAGGCCGGCTTCCGCGGCAGCGCGCAAGTCCGGATCGAGCGAACCGTGGTGCAGCGCCAGCGTCTCCGGCGCCTCGGGCCAGACCGCGGCCAGCGCGCGGTGCCAGAGTTCGGCCTGCGAGCGGGTATTGGCGAACAGCAGGCTGCTGCGCACCGCGAGCAGCCGCTCGAGCACGCGCGGCAACTGGGCCAGGCCCAGGTGTCCGGCCCAGGGGAAGCGCTCGCCCTCGCCCGGCAGCAGGGTGTCCAGGGTGAAGCGCTTCGGCGCAACGCCGGCGACGATCGGCGCCTCCGGCAGGTGCGGCAGCAGCGCATCGCGCGCCTCGCCGAGATTGCCGAGCGTCGCGGACACGCCCCAGATGCGCAGCGCCGGGTTCAGCCGTCGAAGGCGCGCGAGCGCCAGCTGCAGCAGCACGCCGCGCTTGTTGCCCAGCAGCTCGTGCCATTCGTCGACGACCACGCAACGCAGCGTGGACAGGCGCGGCGCGGCGTCGGGATACGAGAGCAGCAGCGACAGCGATTCGGGCGTGGTCACCAGCGCGTCGAGTTTGCCCTCGCGCGCCAGCCGCTTGTCGCGGGCGCTGGCATCGCCGGTACGCAGGCCGATGCGCCAGTCCAGGCCCAGCGCGTCGACCGGGGCCTGCAGCGCCCGCACGGTGTCGGCGGCCAGTGCGCGCAGCGGCGTGATCCACAACAGGGCGAGGTCGCGGTCGGGATTGCGTGCACGCGTCGATTTCTTTGTCGATCCGCCTGCATCCGCGCGTACGTCGGCCACCTGCGCAGGTGCGGGTGTCGCCTGCACGGCCTTGGCCCGCGCCAGCGCTTCCAGCAACGGCCCGCCGAGCGCGGCCAGGGTCTTGCCGCTGCCGGTCGGGGTCTGCAGCAGGCCCGACTCGCCGGCGAGATAGCGGCGCCAGACCTCGCGCTGGAAGGGCGCCGGCGTCCAGCCCTGGGCCGCGAACCAGGCGCGCAGCGGCGCATCGGGGCCGCGCAGGCGTCGCGTTGCCGGCGTTGCGGCAGGCGGCGCAGGATCATCGGCTGACACTGTCTGCGGCTTTTTCCGCGGGACGCCCGGCGTCACCGCGCCAGCGCCTTGAGCGACTCGAGACGGTCGGCCTCGGCCATCGGCTTGTCGTGGCGCCAGCGCAGGATGCGCGGAAAGCGCACCGCGACTCCGGACTTGTGCCGCTTCGACAGGTTGACCGCCTCGAAGCCGAGCTCGAAGACGTGATGCGCGGTGACCGAACGCACCGGGCCGAAGCGTTCGATGGTGTGCGCGCGGATCCACTTGTCCAGCGCGAGGATCTCGCCGTCGTCCAGGCCGGAATACGCCTTGGCCACCGGCACCAGCGTATCGCCGTCCCACAGGCCGAAGGTGTAGTCGGTGTAGAGCGTGCTGCGCCGGCCATGGCCGGCCTGGGCGTAGAGCAGCACCGCATCGACGGTCAACGGGTCGATCTTCCATTTCCACCAGTCGCCGCGGCGGCGCCCGGCCTGGTAGGCGGCGTCGGCGCGCTTGAGCATCAGCCCCTCGACGCCGCGCGTGCGCGCCTGCGCGCGCAATGCCGCGGCCTGCGTCCAGTCGGCGGCCTCGACCCGCGGCGAGACCGCGATGCGTGGGTCGGGATGCGCGGCGATCAGCGCCTCCAGCGCGGCGCGGCGCGCATGCTGCGGCTGCGCACGCAGGTCGACCCCATCGAGTTCCAGCAGGTCGTAGACCTGCAGCCGCACCGGCGCGTCGGCGAGCGTCTTCGGCCCCGGCTTGCGCCGCTGGATGCGCGTCTGCAGCGCGGTGAACGGCAGCGGCGCGGCAGCATCCGCGCGCCAGGCCAGCAGTTCGCCGTCCAGCACCACGCCATCGGGCAGCGCCGCGGCGGCGGCCTCGATCTCGGGGAAGCGCCCATCCAGCCGCTCCTCGCCGCGCGACCACAGCGCGACCTCGCCGCCGCGCCGGATCAGTTGCAGGCGGATGCCGTCCCACTTCCATTCCAGAAGCCAGTCCTCGATCGCACCGAGTGCCCGCGCGACCGCGTCGGGGTCGTTGGCGAGGGCCGCACCTGGCGCGGTGTCCGTATCCGCCTGCTCGCCGACCTGGTCGCCGGCGTCGTCGCCCGCCCCTGGACGCAACGCCGACTCCAACGGCGAGGCCAGGAAGAACGGATACGGCTGCTGGCGGTCGCCCGGCAGTTCATCGGGCGAGAGCAGATCGCGCATGAACGCCGGCGTCGGCGTCCAGTCGCCGAGCATGCGCTGCGCCAGCCGGGCGATGTCGATGCCGCTCATCTCCGCCAGCGCCTGCTGCACCAGCCGTTGCGACACCCCGACCCGCAGCGCGCCGGTCAGCAGCTTGTTGAATACCAGCCGCGCATCGAAGCGCAGCGTGCGCCAGGCCTGCACCACCACAGCGCGGCGCACATCGACATCGCGGTTGGCGACCGGCAGCAGGCGGCCCTCGATCCAGTCGGCCAGGCCGATGTCCTCGCCCGCGTCGACCGGATCGTCGAGCAGCAGCGCCAGGGTCTCGGCGAGATCGCCGACCTGGTCGTAACTGTCGTCGACCAGCCAGTCCGGCGTGGCGGACTCGACCGCGATCCACGCGCGCAACTCGCGCGTGGTCGCGATCTTCCGCCGCGCCCCGGCGACCTTGCCGCCCGACAGCAGATACAGCGCCCACGCGGCATCGCGCGGCGGCGCCTGGCGGAAATACCCGACCAGCGCCGCGCGCTTGTCGAGGGTTGCGGTGCTCTGGTCAAGGTCTTGGTACAACTGGGCGAAGCGCTTCATGCCTGCGCCCCTGCTGGCGACAGCGGCAGACGGCATGCAAATCCCACCCCGGCGTCCTCGTTCGTTGCAAAGGACGAAGGCCGGGCCTTGGCCTTGGCCGTGGCCGTGGCATTGGCATTGGCATTGGCTTTGGCTTTGGCTTTGGCTTTGGCCTTGGCTGTTGCTTCGGCTCTTGATTGATCGAGCCGTAAAGCGAGCCGGGCACCGGAGCCTGGCGCGGCCGCAGAGGCGCCCGTGTCTGAGCGCAGCGAGTTTGGGCGCCGTGCCGCGTCAGGCGAGGAGCGCAGGGGACCGAGCCGGCGTAGCC
>JAFAFY010000091.1 GCA_023423235.1 Pseudomonadota bacterium | reverse complement strand
TGTCAATGCCGCGCGGCCCACCGCCGTCAACCTGGCCTGGGCACTGGCGCGCATGCGCCGCGTGCTGGCCGCCGCGGGCGCCGACTGGCGCGCCGTGCTCGAATGCGAGGCCCGCGCCATCGCCGACGAGGACCTGGCCGCCAACCGCCACATGGGCGCGCTGGGCGCGGCGCTGATCGATCCCGGCAGCGGCGTGCTGACCCATTGCAACACGGGCTCGCTGGCGACCGCGGGGTTCGGTACTGCGCTGGGCGTGATCCGCGCGGGCGTGGCGCAGGGACGGATCGCGCGGGTGTTCGCCGGCGAAACCCGGCCATGGCTGCAGGGCGCGCGCCTGACGGTGTGGGAGCTGCAGCAGGACGGCATCGATGCGACCCTGATCGCCGATTCGGCCGCCTCGCACCTGATGAAGACCGGCCTGGTGCAGTGGGTGATCGTCGGCGCCGACCGCATCTGCGCCAACGGCGACACCGCCAACAAGATCGGCACCTACCAGCTGGCGATCGCCGCGCGCCACCACGGCGTCAAGTTCATGGTGGTCGCGCCGTCGTCGACGGTCGACATGGACACTGCCGACGGCGCGCAGATCGAGATCGAACAACGCGACCCGGGCGAGCTGTTCGGCGTCGGCGGCACGCGTACCGTGGCCGAAGGCATCCAGGCCTGGAACCCGGTGTTCGATGTCACCCCGGGCGAACTGATCGATGCAATCGTCACCGAGCGCGGCGTGGTCGAACGACCGGATACCGCATCGATGCGGGCGTTGTTCCAGTAGAGAAGCCTTCTCCCGCCGCTGGCGGGAGGCATCCTGGCCCCTCACTTGCATGGCGGGAGCGGGGAGGACCATCGGCGCAACGCCAATGGTGTGGGGACATGGTGGACGGGTCATGCCCCGCGTTCATGTGCCCGGTCTATACACCCCGCATGCGGGAGAGGGGTGTGGTAGGGGTAAAGCAGCCCTCATCCGCCCTCCGGGCACCTTCTCCCGCACGCGGGAGAAGGGAGACTGAAAGATCGTGCTAATCAGGTAAGGGCATGTCTCGTCGCGGTGCCGCAGATTCCCGGCATCGAAAGCGCCTCCGCTCCTGCCTCCCCGCCGGATCCCGCCGCTACCGCGAACGCTGCCGCCACTCGAACCGCGGCTGCCGCAGGTTCAGCACCGTCGATGCGACCGCCGAGGGCAGCAGTGCGAACGCGGCGAACTGCAGCGTGCCCAGCCCCGTGGTCGCGAACAGCCCATGCTGCGGGCCGAGGATCTGGGTCGAGGTCATCCATGCCAGATGCATCCCGACCGTGGTCCAGACGTTGCCCGAGAGCGCGCGCAGGTAGCCCAGCAGCAAGGCGAATCCCGGCAGGAAGGTCCATTGCGATGCGTCCGCCATCGCTCCGGCCAGCCAGGCGCACAGGCAGAACAACCCGGCTTGGGCCACGACCGCCAGCCAGCGGGCCATGCGCGTGCCGAGCAGCTGCTGCACATAGCCGCGGAACAGCAGCTCCTCGGGCATTGCCTCGATCAGGAAAACCGTCAGCGTCAGCAACGCAAGGCGGCCCAGCAGCGCCGGCGGGGTGCCGGTGAAATCGATCTGCACCCAGCCCGCGGCCATGCACAGTGCAGTGCCTGCCGCGGCCGGCAACAGCCACAGCAGCAGGCCATCGGCGAATGCGCGCAGGTTCGCGCCGATGCCGGGCGCAGCGGTGACTTGGCCGCGATGCCGGTCGGCGCGCGCCAGGCCATGCACCAGGGCCAGCGCGACCAGTGAAAACACCACGCCCGCCAGCAGCCGGAATGCGGGATCGAAGCCTGGCGGCGACAGCACGACGATCGCGCGCAAGGTGAGCGTCGCCACCAGGACCACCAGTGCGGTGCGTGCAACGACTGCGCTCCAGCCCATCGCCTGTGTGCTCCCGCAGCGTCATGCGGCTGCGCTGGCCTGCAGCGTGCACCGCCGCCCCGCGCGCCGGAACTGACAGCTGTCAGACGATCGCCGGGTGGAGGTGGGTGCGGGCAGGCCCGGCAAACGCGCGCATATGCCGATGTGCCGATGCCAAGTGCTTGTTTTTGCGTTGGAATCCCGGGAGTGAAAGCGGCGGTTGTGGTATGATTTCCCGTCATTTTGATCGCGTTGCCGGCGGCCGGTACGCGCTGGGCCGGCAGGCGTTGCCGGGCCGGAAAACCGGGCCGCGCAGACAGGATGCAAGCCCCCTCGATGGTCGATTCCGCGAAAGAAATCATTCCCGTCAATCTCGAAGACGAGATGCGCCGCAGCTACCTCGATTACGCCATGAGCGTGATCGTGGGACGCGCCCTCCCGGACGTCCGCGACGGCCTCAAGCCGGTGCATCGCCGCGTGCTGTTCGCGATGAACGAACTCGGCGCGCACAGCAACAAGCCCTACTTCAAGTCGGCGCGTATCGTCGGCGACGTCATCGGCAAGTACCACCCGCATGGCGACCAGTCGGTCTACGACACGCTGGTGCGCATGGCGCAGCCGTTCTCGCTGCGCTACCTGCTGGTGGACGGGCAGGGCAACTTCGGTTCGGTCGACGGCGACAGCGCCGCGGCAATGCGTTACACCGAGGCGCGCATGTCGCGGCTCACCCATGAGCTGATGGCCGACATCGACAAGGAAACCGTCGATTTCCAGCCCAACTACGACGAGAAGGAACTCGAACCGACGGTCATGCCGACCCGGTTCCCGAACCTGCTGGTCAACGGCTCGGCCGGTATCGCGGTGGGCATGGCGACCAACATCCCGCCGCACAATCTGGGTGAAGTGGTCGATGCGCTGATCGCGCTGATCGACACCCCCGAGATCGACATCGACGGCTTGATGGAATACATCCCCGGGCCCGATTTCCCCACCGCCGGCATCATCAACGGCGTCGGCGGCATCCACCTGGCCTATCGCACCGGTCGCGGCCGCGTGCGCATGCGCGCGCGCGCCGACATCGAGGTGGCCGACAACGGCCGCGAGGCGATCGCGGTCACCGAGATCCCCTACCAGGTCAACAAGGCGCGGCTGATCGAGAAGATCGCCGAGCTGGTCAAGGAAAAGAAGCTCGAGGGCATCAGCGAGCTGCGCGACGAGTCCGACAAGGACGGCATGCGCATCTACATCGAGGTCAAGCGTGGCGAGTCGGCCGAGGTCGTGCTCAACAACCTGTATTCGCAGACCCAGATGGAATCGGTATTCGGCATCAACATGGTGGCGCTGGTCGACGGCCGCCCGCAGTTGCTGAACCTCAAGCAGATCCTCGAGGCCTTCATCCGCCACCGCCGCGAGGTGGTCACGCGCAGGACGATCTTCGAGCTGCGCAAGGCGCGCAACCGCGCCCACATCCTCGAAGGCCTGACCGTCGCGCTGGCCAACATCGACGAGATGATCGAGCTGATCAAGACCTCGGAAAATCCGCAGGTCGCCCGCGAGCGCATGCTGGCGCGCACCTGGGCGCCGGGTCTGGTCGGCGCCTTGCTCGCGGCCAGCGGCGCCGATGCCTCGCGTCCCGAGGACCTGCCGGCCGGCGTCGGCCTGATCGAGGGCCGCGGCTACCAGCTCACCGAGACCCAGGCCCAGCAGATCCTGGAAATGCGCCTGCACCGCCTGACCGGGCTGGAGCAGGAGCGCCTGACCGAGGAGTACAAGCAACTGCTGGAGACGATCCGCGCCCTGATCGAGATCCTCGAGAATCCGGACGTGCTGCTGGAGGTCATCCGCACCGAGCTGCGCAACGTCAAGGAGGAGTTCGGCGACGAACGCCGCAGCGAGATCCGCGCCAGCGAGGAGGATCTCGACATCCTCGACCTGATCGCGCCGGAGGACGTGGTGGTCACGCTGTCGCATTCGGGCTACGCCAAGCGCCAGCCGGTCAGTGCCT
This sequence comes from Pseudomonadota bacterium, assembly GCA_023423235.1. Lineage (GTDB taxonomy): Bacteria > Pseudomonadota > Gammaproteobacteria > Xanthomonadales > Xanthomonadaceae > Luteimonas. The sequence goes on along the minus strand of JAFAFY010000091.1, from coordinate 186 downwards.
ACCGCGCGCAGAAGCGTGGCGGCCGCGGCCGCAATGCGGCGGCGACCAAGGACGAGGATTTCATCGCCCAGCTGTGGCTGGTCAATACGCATGACACCCTGCTGGCCTTCACCAGCCTGGGCCGCGTGTTCTGGCTGCCGGTGCACCAGCTGCCCGAGGCCGGCGCCAACGCCCGTGGCCGCCCGC
>JAFAFY010000157.1 GCA_023423235.1 Pseudomonadota bacterium | reverse complement strand
GTCCTGCAGCAGGTCCAGCGCCGGTGCCTGCGCATTGCCGGCAAGCAGGGCGTCGGCGCCCTCGCGATCGAGCGGCGGCGGCAGCGGGTCCTCGCCGCAGATGCGCGCGGCCAGCGCCGGCTCGGCGCAGAACGCCAGCCGCTTGCCGCGCACGGCAATGGTGCCGTCGCTGGCCGGCGCCACCACCAGCGCGTCCTGCGCCGGCAGCAGCAGGTGTTCGGGCACCAGCGCGTCGGGCTGCAATCCGAGCGCATCGCACTGCGCCAGCCACGCCTGCATCGTCTCGCGCGCCACCGCCGCGACCAGCCAGACGCCGGGCACATCGCCCTCCGCCACGGCGACGTGCAGGGTATCGACCGCCGCCGCGATCCGGTCCTGCAACAGGATGCGCGCGGCGGCGCGGGCCTGCAGCGCGCTGCGCGCCGGCAGTTCCAGCCAGAACACGCTGACCGCGGCGCCGGGCACGACCACCACGGTGCGCGTGGCGTTGCGTGGCGATGGCGGCGCGGCGAGCGGCAGCGCGGGGCGCGCGAGGATCGCGCCCCCGGCGTCGATGGCGAGGGCGCGCGCCGGCGCGTCGCCGCCGGGCAGCAGAACCAGCAGGGTCTTCATTCGTCCAGGGTCCATCGGCGGGCGACGAGGCGGGTGCCGCGGTTGCCGCCGGTTTCAAACAGCGCACCCAGCACCACCTGGGCGCCGGCATGCTCGACTTCGGTCGACAGCGCGATATGGCGGCTGCGCAGCAGTACCTGCTCGAACACCGCGTTGTCGAGCGTGCCCGAAGCCTGGCGCAGCGCCGGGTGGGCCCAGAATTCGACCGTCTCGCGCCAGCCGGCGGCCGGACGGTGGGCGATGACCTCGGCGGCCTGGCGCGGCGTCACCGCGCCCAGGGTCAGCATGGCCAGGATCGGCGCGTCGGCGGCGCGCAGCGCGTTGACGTTGACTGGCGAGAGCTCGGCGCCCGGCAGTGCGCACACGTGCGGGCGGATGCGGGCGTAGGCGGCGGGTGCGAAGCCGCGGATCGCGCGCAGTTCGCTGGGTTCGGCCAACAGCGTCGCCGCGGTTCGATAGCCCTGCGCGTCGGCGAGGTAGGTCGCGTCCTCGGCGCCGCGCGGCGCGCGGATCTGGTCGCTGTCGATCCAGTCGACCAGGGCGTCGGCCATCGCCTCGGCTTCAGCCTCTGGGAACTCCAGGGCCTGCAGCAGGGCCACGAACTGGCGCACGCCCAGGTCGCGCCGGGTCCAGGCTTCGGGCATGCCCTCCACCACGCTGTTGAGGTTGAAGCAGGTGGTGGCATCGTCGATGCGCAGGGCGATCGCGCCCTGTTCGATCGGCAGCACCTGGCGGCGCCCGAGCAGCGCGGTGGCCTCGGCGCTGTCGAGGTCGAGATGTTCGAACCGGCGCAGCTGGGTGGCGGCGAGCGCCTCGGTGCCCAGCGCATACCAGCGCGCCTGCGCCAGTGCCTGCGCATTGCCGGTGCGGCGCAGGCCGAAGCGGATGTCGTCGAGGGTGGCGATGATCAGCACCGACATCGCCGCCACCAGCAGCAATACGGTCAGCAGCGCCATGCCGCGCTGGTCGTGGCGCCGGTCGTGGCGGCTCATGCGCCCGTCCCAGGCAGCAGGAACAGCTGGCGCACCGGGCCGATGCCGTCGAGTTCGAACTCCAGCCGCACCGCGTCGGGCAGGTCGGTGGTGCCGCCGGCCCAGCCGTCGCTCCACTGCGCGTGCGAATGGAAGGCGATGCGCGCGTTGTGCAGCCCCTGCAGCAGGACCTGCGGCGCGCCGGCCTCGGCGCCGTCGGGGTGCTGGCGTGCGCGGCGCTCCAGGCGGTCGTCGACGATGCGGTACTCCACGTACTGCAGCGCGGGGCGCGGGGCGGCGTCGGGGTTGCTCCAGCCGCGCCGGCTGAAGGCCAGCAGGGGATGGCGGGAGTCGTGCGGCGAGGCGACAAAGGCCGCGCGCTCGGGCGTGCCGTCGACGCCGCGGACCCGGCGCACCGCGACCTGCGACAGGTCGGCGCGCAGCAGGTTGCCGGCCAGCTGCAGCTCGGCCACGCGTTCGATCCGCGCGCGCACCGCGGCCTGCTGGTCGGCGGTGTAGGCCAGCAGGCCCACGGTCGCGGCCGACAGCAGCGCGAACACGACCAGCGCCACCAGCATCTCGACCAGGGTGAAACCGCGGCTGGCGGACGGCCGGCTCATTCGGCGCCCCGGAACAACTGGGTCTGCGCGGCGATGCGGTCCTCGCCCTCGGCCGCCACCCGCACCTCGACCCGCAGCAGGCCCGTTTCGCCCTGCACGCTGGCCTCGCGCGTCCAGCGCCAGCTGCGGTCGCCCAGGGTCTCGCTGCCGTGCCCCGGCGCCGCCAGGCTGCCCGCATCGGCCAGCATGGCCTCGGCGGCGACGTTCGCGGCGACGATCTCCGCCAGCACCTGTTCCTCGATCTGCCAGGCGCTGCGCGCGCTGTGTCCCGACAGGTTGAGCAGGGCGATGACCGCCAGCGAGAACACCGCCAGCGCGACCAGAAGCTCGACCAGCGAGAAGCCGCGGCTGCGGCGGGCGTCAGCGGGGGCGCGCATCGCGCGTCACCTTGCCGCCGGCGTCCAGGACGACCGCCACCCGGTCGGGGCCGCGCGCCAGCAGCAGGCGCTGCGGTTCCGCGGCGCCGGTCGGGTCGAACGCGAAACTGGTGCGCGGCGCGCGCGGGTCGATCGCCGGCGCGATGCCGTCGGGCCAGCGCCGGGGTGCGAATGCGTTGCCGTCGATCGCCGTCCACTGCCCGGACTGCAGCCGGGCGAAGGCATAGCCGTCGGCATCGGCGCTGACGCGCACGCTGCGCGCGCCGATGATCGCCTCCTCGCGCGCCCGCAGCAGGTGGCTGGCGAACCGGTCGGCCTGGCGGTCGAGCGCCGCGCGGTCGTCGGGCAGGGTCAGCGCCACCACGCCGGCCAGCAGGCCGAGGATCGCCAGCACCACCAGGATCTCCACCAGGGTGAAGCCGGCGCCGCGGCCGCGCCTGCGCACGGCATGCCCTGCGCGCAGCGGCGCAACGGGCAGGCAAGGGCCGGCCGCATGCATGGGCTCAGTCCCAGTTGCCGATGTCGGCGTTGTCGCCTTCGCCGCCCTCGGCGCCGTCGGCGGCAAACGAGAACACGTCGAAAGCGCGGCCGTCGCGGCCCGGCTGGCGGTACTGGTAGGCGTTGCCCCAGGGGTCGAGCGGCAGCCGGCGCACATAGCCGCCACTGCGGTAGCGCTCCGGCCGCGACAGGCCGGCCGGCGCACGCACCAGCGCCTGCAGGCCGTGTTCGCTGCGCGGGTAGCGCAACTGGTCGAGGCGGTAGGTATCCAGCGCCTGCTCGAGCACGGCGATGTCCGCGCGCGCCTTCTCGACCATCGCGCGGTCCTGGCTGGGCATGACGTTGATCACCACCACCGTGGCCAGCAGGCCGATGATGACGATGACCACCATCAGCTCGACCAGGGTGAAGCCGGTCTGCGGGTGCGTGCGCCGGGTGGCGAGGCGGGCGGCTTGTCGATGTGGGATGGGGTTGAACATGTCCGGCTCCTGGTCGGGCGGGGGAAGGGACGGGCGGCGCGTGGCGGCGGGGCGCCGCGTCATGCCAGGCCCAGGGTGTTGAACTGCAGGATGGGCAGCAGGATCGACAGCACGATCATCGCCACCACGCCGCCCAGCACGACGATGACCGCCGGCTCCAGCAGGCTCATCGCAGTGGCGGTGAAGGTGTCGAATTCGCGTTCGAGGTAGTCGGCGCCGCGGTCGAGCATCTCCGGCAGCCGGCCGCTGTTCTCGCCGCTGGTGGCCATGTAGACCATCACCGGCGGGAACACGCCGGCGCGGCGCAGCGCACCGGTCAGGCTGCCGCCTTCGCGGATCGAGGTCGCCATGGTTTCGGTGGCGGCGCGCAGCACCGGGTTGCCGACCGTGCCGGCGGTGATCGACAGGCCTTCCATCAGCGGCAGGCCGCTGGCCAGCATGGTCGCCAGCATCCGCGACATGCGCGCGGCATGGACGTCGCGCAGCAGCCGGCCGAGCAGCGGCAGCCGCAGCAGGGCACGGTCGAACGCCAGGCGGAAACCGGGGCGCCGCAGCAGTGCGACCAGCGCGCCGATGGCCGCGACCGCCAGCACCAGCAGGGCAGGCCCCCAGTGCACCAGGCCGTCGGAGACGGCGATCACCATGCGGGTCAGCAGCGGCAGGGCGCGGCCCATCGAATCGAACTGTTCGACGACCCGCGGCACCACGAACACCATCAGCGCGATCACGACCAGGGCCGCGGTCACGGCAAGCGCGGCGGGATAGGCCAGCGTGGTCACCAGGCGCGCGCGTACCTGCTGCTGCTTTTCCAGCATGTCGGCCAGGCGCTCGAGGATTTGCGGCAGCGCGCCGGCGCTTTCGCCGGCGGCGACCATCGCCCGGTACAGCGGCGGGAACGCCTTGCCCTGGCGGGCCATCGCATCGGCGAGCCGGTAGCCCTCGACCAGCAGGCCGTGGGTGGCCATGACCACGCGGCGCACGCCGGCGCGGTCGCTCTGGGTGCCGATGGTGCGCAGCGCTTCTTCCAGCGGGGTGGCTTCGGCCAGGGTGGCGAGCTGGCGGGTCAGCAGCACCAGGTCCTTGCTGGCGAAGCGCTCGCGGCGGGTGCGCGAGTGGTTTGCGGACGCCGCGGCCGCCTGTTCCAGCCGCACCGGCACCAACCGCTGTTTCTGCAACAGGCCGCGCGCCTGGGCACTGCTGTCGGCCGCGATCACCCCGGTGCGCAGGCGACCCTGCACATCCAGCGCGGCGTAGTCATAGGCCGCCATCGGGGTCCAGCTCCTGGCGCGTGACCCGGAAGGCCTCCTCCACGCTGGTGATGCCGGCGGCGACCGCGGCGCGCGCGGCGCCGGCCAGACGGTCGCCCTGGGCCTGCGCGGCGCCGGCGATCGCGTCCTCGTCCGCGCCTTCGGTGATCAGCCGGCGGATGGTGTCGTCGACCACGATGAGCTCGTGGATGCCGATGCGCCCGGCATAGCCGGTGTGCTGGCAGTGCGCGCAGCCGGGGCTGCGGTGGACGTCGCCAAGGTAGTCGGCGCCCATCAGTCGGGTGGCCAGCGCATCGGGCGCCACGGCCTGGCGGCAATGCGGACACAGCCGGCGCACCAGCCGCTGCGCCACCACCAGGCGCAGGCTGGAAGCCAGCAGGAAGGATTCGATGCCGATGTCGCGCAGGCGGGTGATCGCGCCAGCGGCGTCGTTGGTGTGCACGGTCGAGAGCACCATGTGCCCGGTGAGGCTGGCCTGCACCGCGATCTGCGCGGTCTCGGTGTCGCGGATCTCGCCGACCATGATCACGTCCGGGTCCTGGCGCAGGATCGCGCGCAGGCCGGCGGCGAAACTCATGCCCACGCGCGTGCTGACCTGGGTCTGGCCGATGCCCTCGATCGCGTACTCGACCGGGTCCTCCACGGTCAGGATGTTGCGCTGGCCGTCGTTGAGTTCCGACAGCGCGCCATAGAGTGTCGTGGTCTTGCCCGAGCCGGTGGGGCCCGTGACCAGCACGATGCCGTTGGGCGTGCGCAGGGTGCGGCGCAGCACCGCCAGCACCGCCGGCGCCATGCCCAGCTGGTCGAGGCGCATCGCGCCGCCGTCCTTGTCGAGGATGCGCATCACCACGCGCTCGCCGCCGCGGGTGGGCAGGGTGGACACGCGCACGTCCAGTACCTTGGCGCCCATCGCCAGCGACACCCGGCCATCCTGCGGCACGCGCTTCTCGGCGATGTCCAGCCGGGCCATGACCTTGACCCGCGACACCAGCATCGGCGCGATGCGCGGCGGCAGGTTCAGCGCCTCGCGCATCACCCCGTCGACCCGGAAGCGCACCCGCAGCGCGGATTCGAACGCCTCGATGTGCACGTCGGAAGCGCCGAGCCGCGCGGCCTCGGCGATCATGCCGTTGATCAGGCGGATCACCGGCGCATCGTCCTGGCTTTCCAGCAGGTCGGCGGTGGCCGGGATGTCGTCGACCAGCGCGTCGAGCCCGCCGTCGCGGGCGAAATCGTCGACGTTGCCGGCGCTGTCGAGGGTGGCGTCGGCGTAGACCTCCGACAGCAGCCGGTCGAAGGCGCGGCTGGGCATCGCTTCGACGCCAGGCTCGCAGCCCAGCACGCGGCGGACCTCGATCAGCGCCAGGCGGTCGCCGTCCTCGCGCAGGCCCACGCGCGGGCGGCCGTCGACAGCGCCCAGCAGCAGCACGCCATGGCGCTTGGCGAAGGCGTAGGGCAGCGGCGCGCTGGCAGCGGTCATGGCTGCGCGGATTCGGCCGCCGGCGGCAGCGGCGCCGGAATGGACGCGGGCGCGGGGACCGACGGCGGCAGCGCATCGGGCGGGGTCGTCTGCAGGTACTCGCGCACCAGCCGGTCGAGCGCGGCCTCGGGCGAGCGCGGGCCGAGCTGCTGGTCGCGCACGTAGCCGTAGCGCTGGCCGGTGATGCGGCGGGCATCCTCGGCGCCGCGCAGGATCGTCGGCCGCAGGAACACCATCAGGTTGGTCTTGGCCCCGCTGCGGGCGCGGCTGCGGAACAGCGCGCCGATCACCGGGATGTCGCCCAGCAGCGGCACCTTCTCCACGGTGTGGCGGTCGTTGTGGTCGAGCAGGCCGCCCAGCACGACGATCGCGCCGTCGTCGACCACCACGTTGGTCTGGATCTCGCGCTTGTTGAGGATCAGCTCCTGGTAGTCGCTGCTGACCGGGCCGGCGACGCCGGAGACCTCCTGCTTGATCTGCAGGGTGATGCCGCCGCCGCTGTTGATCTGCGGGCGCACGGTCAGCTGCACGCCGACGTCCTCGCGCTGGATGGTGCGGAAGGCGTTGTCGTAGTTGCTGCTCAGCGCCTCGCCGGTGGTCAGCGGCACTTCCTGGCCGACCAGGATGCGCGCCTCCTCGTTGTCGAGGGTCAGGATCGACGGCGTCGACAGCAGGTTGGAGCTGGTGTCGCTCTGCACCGCCTCGATGATCAGGCCGAAGACGTTGTCGCCGCTCTCGCGCGCCAGCCCGAACAGGCCGCCGCTCAGGCCCAGCAGCGAGCGCGCGGCCGCCTCGCGGGCCAGTTCCGCGACGGTGTCCTCGCCGTCGTCGTCGCTGCTGCTGCGTCCGGCCAGCGCGGCGCCGGCCAGCGGCACGATGCCCACCCCGGAGTTCGAATACTGGGTCGCGGCGATCGGCACGCTGCCGTTCTTGCCGGCCAGCAGCAACTGGGTGCCGAGGCGGCGCGAGGCATCGTCGGAGATCTCGACCACGATCGCCTCCACCAGCACCTGCTCGCGGCGCACGTCGAGCTGGCGGATCACGTCCAGCAACGTGCGCTGGGTGTCGGGGTCGGCGTGGATGATCAGCGAATTCGAGCCGGGGTAGCGGACGATGGTCGGGCGCTTGCCGCCGGCCGGGCTGATGATCTGGGCGCTGGCCGTGTCGGCTGGCGCGGCGGTGCGTGTGGCCTCGGCGGTGGCGCCGGCTGCACCGTCCGGCGCCTGGCCGATGAGCTGCTGCAGCACGGTCAGCAGCTGGTCGGCGCTGGCATGCTGCAGCCGCACCACCGCCACGTCGCCACTGCTCTGGGCGCGCGCGTCCAGGTCCAGCGCCATCTTCACCACGTCGCGGATCATCGCCGTGTCGCCGCGGATCACCAGCGAGTTGCTGCTCTCCACCGGCAATATCGACAGCGCCGAGCCGCCGTCGCCGGCGATGCCGAACACCTCGCGCAGGGTGGCGGCCATCTCGCGCGCGGAGGTGTTGCGCAGGGTCACGGTGTCGAGGCTGGCGCTGTCGCTGTCGATGCGCGCGATCAGCTGGCGCACGCGGCGGATGTTATCGGTGTAGTCGGCGACCAGCAGCTGGTTGCCCTGCGGCAGCGCCATCACCACGCCGCCGCGCCCGAGCAGGGGCTTGAGGGTTTCGGCGGCGCTGCGCGCGTCCAGCCGCTGCAGGCGCACCACCTCGGTGGAGAAGCCCAGCGCGGCGCCCGGCTGCTGCGCCGCGGTATCGTCGGGCACCACGCGGTAGGTCGCGCGGCCGGCGGGTACCGCGACCAGGCCGTTGCTGCGCAGGACCACCAGCAGCACGCCGATCAGGTCCTCGTCGGTCATCGCGGCGTCGCGGTGGATGTCCACGCTGCCCTGGACCTGCGGGTCGATGATGAAGGTGGTGCCGGTGGCGCGGGAGACGTCCTGGATGAACGCGCGCAGGTCCACGTTCTGCATGCGCACGGCCGGGGCGGACTGCGCCAGCGCCGGTGGGTGCGCCAGCGGCACGGTGGCCAGCAGCAGGCCCAGGGCGATGCCGGGCGCGCGTGGCGGGGCGTGACGGGTCATGGGGTCTCGCCTCCAACGACGATCTCGTGTTGCTGGCCATTGCGCTCGATCCGCAGCTGCGCGCGCGCGCCGGGCCGCAGTTCGCCCGCCAGTTGCTGCAGGCGTTCGGCATCCAGGGACTGGCCGTCGACCGCAAGCAGGATGTCGCCGGGCTGCAGGCCCGCCATCCGCAGCAGGGCATCGTTGGCGCCGGGCATCAGGGTGTAGCCGGTGACCCGGCCGTTCTCGTGGCGCGCTTGCAGGCCGGTCCCGCCAAGCAGGCGGTTGGCCGCGACCGCGTGCGGCTGCGTGCCTGCGGGCGCGGCCGGGGTTGCGCCGGGTCTTGCCGCTGCAGGCGCCACGGGCATGTTCGCCGGTGCCGGGAGGTCGAGGCGATGCACACCGTCGCCGTCGCGCAGCACGATGTGGTCGCTGGCGATCGCCGCCAGCACCAGGCCGCCGTCGAGCGCGTCGCCGACCCCGTAGGCCGCCTGCGGCTGGTTCTGCCGCGACAGGTAGGCGGCGCCGGCGAGACCGGGCGCGGTGGTGCGCAGGCCGTGCAGGGTCCACTCGCGCAGGCTGCCGGCAACCGCGCCCGTGCCCTGCGCCAGGCGGAACGGATCGTGACCGGAGTAGGTGACCTGCTGCATGGGCTGCGGGGTGGCCGGGGCCGCGGGAAGGAGGGCGCCGGACGGCACCGCGAGCGCCCACAGCAGGCGCGCACTCTGCACCGCGAGGGCAAGGATCAGCAGCGCCT
>JAFAFY010000137.1 GCA_023423235.1 Pseudomonadota bacterium | reverse complement strand
CGGGCGCCGTGGGCAAAGCGGATCACACCGGCATTGTCGGTGGAGAACACGGCGCGCGTGAGCGGGACCGACGCTACCGGCGTGCGCCGCCCGGTGTAGATGTTCATCCGCTCGACCCGGGTCTGCGGATCGCGCGAGAACGGCGCGGTCGATACCAGGACGTGCCGGTCGTCGTCCGGCAGCAGGTCGACCGGCCATGCGAACACCGCGGCACCCTCGCGCTTCTGGTCGAGCAGGCGCGAACCGGTGGGCTGCAGGGCGACCCGCCAACCGACCAGCAAGCCGCGCTCGCTGCCATCGACGTTCATCGCGTACAGCTCCCCGGTGGGCGAGGGATAGTCCCGGGACCCGAAGCGCTCGGCGATCGCGATCAGCACGCGCCTGGGGTTGGCCCACCAGAACTCGGCCACGTGCGCGCCTCGCGGCAGTTGGAAGTTGCCGACGACCGCCCGGCTGTCGCGCTCGAGCACGGCAAACACGGTGTGGTCGCCTGCCGGAACGGTCACCGCCAGGTACTCGCCGGTCGGGGAGAGCTTGACGTCGCGGAAACCGCCTTCATCTGCGTGGATCGACACATCGACGGGCGACAGCGCCGTTGCCGGCGATGCCAGCGACGCCAAGGCCAGCACAACCGGCAGCAGAATCCTTCTCATGCGTCTCCCCCGGGCATTTGCCGATATCGGTGATCCTGCGGCTGGCAGGCAGCCTGCTCCGCTCCAGCGCAGTTGCAGGCCTCCGGTATTCCGTACTCCACCGGCGCCACGCTGCCAACGCGGCGCTGATGTCACTCCACCGCGGTTGCACCCCCCAGGTGCGTCGACAGGAAGGCCAGCAACCGCGTGTAGTAGGCGCGCCGGTTCTCCGGTTTGTAGAAGCCATGGCCTTCCTTGTCCACGTACAGCGTCTCCACCGGCACGCCGGCGCTACGCAGGGCACGCTCCATGCGCCGGGTGTGTTCAACCGGCGCGATCTCGTCCTCGCCGCCTGCCACCAGCAGCACCGGCGCGCGGATCTGACCGGCCAACCGGGTCGGCGATGTCTCGGCCAGGCGCTGCATGTCCGTGCCCACCCACTCGTCCACCCAGGTCCGGCGCCAGGTGCTGCCGCGGCGGTCCTCGTTGCGCATCATCGGCAGGTCGTACACGCCCACGTAGCCGACCGCGCAGCGGTACAGGTCCGGCTCGCGGGCCACGCCCATCAACGCGGCGTAGGCGCCGTAGCTGCCGCCGTAGATGCAGATGCGCTGCGGATCGGCATGCCCCTGCGCGACCGCCCAGCGGGTGGCGTCGGTCAGGTCGTCCTGCATGGTGCCGCCCCACTGCCGCGCGCCGATCTGGCGGAACCTGCGCCCGTAGCCGCCAGAGCCGCGGAAGTTCACCCGCAATACCGCATAGCCGGCCTGGGTCAGCAACTGTGTGTCGTCGTCGAAGGCCCATTCGTCGCGGATGCCGAACGGCCCGCCGTGCGGCAGCACCACCAGCGGCAACGGTTGCCCGGCAGGGGCCGACGCCGGACGCGCGAGGAAGCCGTGCAGTTCCAGGCCGTCGCGCGTGGGCACGGTGATGGGCTGCATGCCGGACATCGCCTCGGGATCGACCTTGGCGCGGCGCCCGAGCAGGAAATCCGCGTTCTTGCGGGCCATGTCGAAGGTGTAGAAGCTGCCGGGGTCGACGTCGCTGGTGGTCAGCAGCAGCTTGTTGCCGCCGTCGCGGGTGGCAGACGCGACCTTCACGGTCTGTCCGGGGAACGCCGCTTCCAGCATGCGGAACAGGCGGGCATCGGCCGAGGTCTCGTCGAAGAACGCCATCCGCGGCGCAGCGCCGGGATACAGGGCACCGACCGGAACACCGGTGCCGGGGCGGAAGATCACCTCCGGATCGACGGTGTCGTCGCGCAACACTTCGCGGCGCGCGCCGCTGGCGACATCCAGGGCGACGATGGCATCGGGTCCCGAGGCCTGGCTGATCCGCAGGTAGGCGGTGGTGCCGTCGTCGGCGAAACCCAGCGGCGACTCCACGCGTCCGGACTGCTGCTCATGATTGAGCAACTGCCACTCGCTGCCCCGGCCCGCGCGATAGAACAGCTGGCTGAAATTGTCGCCGCGTGCGCCCACCGCGAAACGCACCTCGCCCGAGGCGTCGGTGGTGAAGCTGGCGCGGGTGACCGGCACGGTGGCGATGGTGGTGCGTCGCCCGGTGTAGATCTCCATGCGGTCGACGCGGGTGTAGGGGTCGCCGGTGAACGGCGACACCGCAACCAGGATGTGCCGCGGATCGTCGGGCAACAGGTCGATCGGCCAGGCGAAGACGAACTCCTCGCGCGGGCCGGTGCGGATGTTGGTGCCGGTGCCGGAATTCTGCACGCGCCAGCCGACCAGCAGCTGGGCGCGGCCACCGTTGACGTTCATCGCGTACAGCTCGCCGGTGGGCGTGGGGAAATCGCGCATGCCCAGGCGCTCGGCCAACCCGAACACCAGGCGCTCGTCATTGGCCCACCAGAAGTCCGCGATGTGGGTGTTCTTCGGCAACTGGAAGCTGCTGACGATCTGGCGGTCGATCCGGTTGATGATTCCGATCGCAGAACGGTCCTGCTGCGGCAGGGTCACCGCCAGGTAGGCGCCGGTGGGCGAGATGCGGATGTCCTGGATATCGTCCTGCTCGACATACGGCGCCAGATCGACCTGGGCCCGCGCCTGCAGGCCCACGCACAGGATGACGACCAGGGACAGCCACTGCAGTCCGTTGCGGATCATGTATTCCCCCTTGGAAGTGCTGGACGCCGCGTCCCAATGCCCGGCGGGCATTCCCCGGATGCCACGGCGCCCCGGATACTAGCGCGCTACGCCGCCGGCGTGCGTGCGCCAGGTCCGGTTGCCACAAGTACCTTTCACTGCCCGGCCAGGCGCCTATACTCGCGCCTTCGATCTCGCCTGATCCCGCCGGAGCACCGCCCTTGGCCGCAGCCCTTTCCGCCGGCAATGGCGCCGGCACCGATTTCCTTGGCCACCCCAAGGGTGTGTTCGTCTGCTTCTTCACCGAGATGTGGGAGCGCTTCTCGTTCTACGGGATGAAGGCCCTGCTGCTGCTCTACATCCTGAAATACCACCTGTTCGGCGACGACGCCGGCTACGACCTGCTCGGCGCCTATGGCGGCCTGGTGTACGCGGTGCCGGTGATCGGCGGGCTGCTGGCCGACCGCTACCTGGGCATGCGCAAGGCGGTGGTACTGGGTGGCGTGCTGCTGGTGCTGGGCCACCTGGGCATGGCCTTCGAAGGCGAACAGGCGCGCATCGTCGATGGCGTGGTGGTGCGCGACGAGGCCGCGCTGCAGGTGTTCTACCTGTCGCTGGCGCTGATCATCATGGGCGTGGGTTTCCTCAAGCCCAACATCTCGACCATCGTCGGCAAGCTCTATGCGCCTGACGACCCGCGCCGCGATTCGGGCTTCACCCTGTTCTATGCCGGCATCAACGTCGGCGCGCTGTTCGCCAGCCTGGTGTGCGCGTTCCTCGGCGAGACCTACGGCTGGAAGTACGGCTTCGGGGCCGCGGGCATCGGCATGGTCGCCGGCCTGATCGTGTTCCTGTGGGGCCAGAAGTACCTCTACGGCCATGCCGAACCCAACGACCCGGAGAAACTGCGCCAGCGCGTCGGCCCGCTGTCGCGCGAATGGTGGATCTACCTGGGCAGCGCCGCCGGCGCACTGGTCGTGTGGCAGCTGATCCAGCGCACCTGGACCGTGCACGGGGCGATGCACCTGATCGCGGCCGCGCTGGCGGTGTGGTTCGTCTGGTTCCTGGTGCGTCACTGCAGCCGGGTCGAACGCCAGCAGATGCTGGCGCTGGTGCTGCTGATCTTCGGCGTGCTGGTGTTCTTCACCCTGTACGAGCAGACCTACGGCTCCTGGGTCACCTTCACCGACCGCATGCTGACCAAGGACCTGTTCGGCCTGGCGCCGGCAGGCGGTCCGCCGGGCATCCCCTGGGCGATCTTCGCGCTGGCCGCAAGCCCGGTGCTGATGGTCACCGCGCTGCGCGCCAGCGACCGCGGCAACACCGGCCTGGCCCGCGCCGCGGTGATCGCGATGGTCGTCGGACTGGCGGTGGCGCTGGTACACGACGTGGTGCTGGTGCCGCAGACCGCCGGCTCGCTGACCTTCCTCGGCGCGTTCTTCATCGTGGTGCTGGCGCCGGTGTTCTCGTGGCTGTGGCCGTGGCTGGACCGGCGCGGGCGCAACCCCAGCAAGCCGGCGAAGATGGCGATCGGCCTGGTGTTCGCGGGCCTGGCCTTCGTGCCGCTGATGCTGGCGGCGCAATCGGCCAGCGGCGGCGTGCTGGCCAGCGTGTGGTGGCTGGTGCTGGCCTATTTCCTGCTGGAACTGGGCGAGATGTGCCTCTCGCCGATCGGCCTGTCGGCGGTGACGCAGCTGTCGGTGGCACGCGTGGTCGGGCTGATGATGGGCGCGTTCTGGCTGGCGACCGCGTATTCGGAAGTGCTGGCCGCGCAGTTCGGCAAGCTGACCGCCATCGACGTGCTGGAAGGCGAGACGCTGGACATGGCCGCGGCCGCGGCGAAGTACGCCGAGCTGTTCCAGTTGATGCTGTGGATCGGCGTCGGTTCGGGCGTGGTCTACTTCGTGCTGGCACCGCTGGTGCGGCGCTGGATGCACGGGGTGCGCTGAGCGCATCCCGCGCCGGCATGCGACAACGCGACCCGGCGCCGGCGGTCACCGGCAGTCACTCCGCCGGTTTGTCGCCCTCGGGCACGTACACCATGCGCCCGTCCGGCAACCGGTAGGTGACGCCGGCGCGCACGCCGCCGCCCTCGCCGATCTCGCCGGTGGACTCGTAGCGGGTCAGTTCCTCGCCATCCTTAACGGTGATGCGCATGTCCGCCTCGCCCGGGTTCTCGATCACCGTCACCCGCTCGCTGGCGAAGGGATTGAGCGGGTTGCGCACGATGACGATCATCAGGATGCCGATCACCACCAGGAACAGGTCGATCAGGTTGACCACCGACAGGATCGGATCGTCGGCCTCGTCATGTTCGAGGAAGCGCATCAGCCGGCAACTCCGCCCGCATCGCGGCCGCGCTCGATGTCGCGCAGTTCCTGCAGCAGCCAGCGCCGGCGGATGATCAGCACCAGGAAGGTGATGCTGGCGGCGATCAGCGCCAGGATCACCGCCGAGAACGCGACCACCAGGTTCTCGCCGACGCTCTGGGCATCGTTGCGGGTCAGCGCCAGCAGGGCCGGCCCCATCGGGATCATGGTCGCCACCAGGCCCAGCATCGGCGCGATGCGCGAGGTCACGCGCAGCCATTCCAGGCGCTTGAGGATCCACAGTTCCAGATCGTCGCTGCTGCCGCCGTTGCGGGCGTGGAAGGCCTGCAGGCGCGAGCGGTAACGGCCCAGCCTGCGCTGCAGCGCCTCGACCAGGAATGCGCCGAGGACGAAGAAGGCATAGGCCAGCGCGGCGAGGATCAGCACCAGCACCGGCACCAGGAACAGGTGGGCGAGGTCGTAGAGACTGGCTTCGAGGGTGTTCATCGGGGTGTCGGGTGTTCCGGGGAGGAGGAAAGGTTGCGACGGCGTCCGCCGCGCGACTGCTGCCACGCGCCGGCCACCAGGCACAGCGCCAGCAGCCACAGCGCCGGCACGCGCAGGCCCGGTGGTGCCGTGGTTGGCGGTTCGATCTGGCGCATCACCCGCCCGCGCACTTGGGGCGGCGCGACGACGGGCTCCGCGATTGGTTCGGCAGCCGGCTCGGCTGCTGCGGGCACGGCGTCAGGCTCGGCCGCCAGAGGGCTTGTGGCGGAGGCTGGCGCAACGGTGGGTGCCGCGGTGCCGAAGCCCGGCGCAGGTGCTGCCGCGCTGGCGGCATCGGTTGCGGCGGTCGCCTGCTCGATCGCCCGTAGCCGCGTCTCCAGCTCGCTGCGGGTGCGTGCGTCGGCCTGCCAGTAG
>JAFAFY010000094.1 GCA_023423235.1 Pseudomonadota bacterium | reverse complement strand
GTACTGGCCATGCTGCTGGTGGGGCTGTTCGTGGCCTGGTGGCTGCATGCCTTCGAGCGGGTGGAGCGCGAGGTGCCGCTGCCGCCGCGTGGGGAGGCCAGCTACAACCCGCTGTATGCGCTGAAGCTGGCGCTGCGCGCCGACGGGATCGATGCGGTGTCGCGGCAGCGGCTGCGCATTGCCGGTACGACGCCCGGCGAGGGCATCCCGGACAAGGGCGCGCCGGCCGCGCAGGCGCTGGGCGAGCGCGACACCGTGCTGCTGCTGGGCGACCCGCGCACCCTGCCGGCCGCCGAGGTGACGCCGCTGCTGGACTGGGTGGCGCGCGGCGGGCACCTGATCGTGCGCACGCCGCCGCCTCGCGCCCGCACCACCACGGTGCGCGACCGGGAGCTGCTGCCGCAGCTGGGCATCACCCCCGAGCCCGACAGCGCGCGCTGCATCGACCTGCGGGTCGAGGGCCAGCCGCCGCACGTCGAGTTCTGCCAAGGCCAGCGGTTCCTGGCCGACGACCCCGAGCTGATCTGGGGCGACTACGACGCCGGCCTGGTGTTCGCGCGCCTGGCACATGGTGCGGGCAGCGTCGATGTCGTGGCCGATTTCGACTTCCTGCAGAACGACGCACTGCGTGAACCGCCCCATGCGGTGCTGGCGCGGCAGTTGCTGGCCCCCAACTACGGCGCCGGCCGCGTGCACCTGATCTACGCCGCCAGCGTGCCGCCGCTGTGGCAGCTGCTGCTGACCCGCGGCTGGATGGCCTGGGGGCCGCTGCTGCTGGCGCTGCTGGCCTGGCTGTGGATGCGCACCCAGCGCCTGGGGCCGCTGCTGCCCGCGCCGCAGCCGGCGCGGCGCGCGTTGCTCGAACACATCCAGGCCGCCGGCGAACACCTGCTGCGCTACGGCCGCGGCGGCCTGCTGCATGCCGCGGTGCGCGACGCGTTCCTGGCGCGCCTGCGCCGGCGCGACCCGCTGGCCGCCGCGCTCGAAGGCGAGGCCCAGGCCGAAGCCATCGCCGCGCGCCTGGCGATGTCGCCGGTGGAGGTCCGCCAAGCGCTGCAATCCCCCGCTTCCGATGACGCCGGCGGCCTGCGCCTGCGCATCGCCCGTTTGATCCAGATGAGAAACCGACTATGACCGAACTGCCCGTCGCCCCGCCCGAGCCGGTCACCGGCGAAGCCCTTGCCGCCCGCGTCGCCGCCGTGCGCGAGGAAGTCTCCAAGGCCTTCATCGGCCAGCCCGAGGTGCTCGACCAGATCCTCGTCGCCCTGCTGGCCGGCGGCCACGTCCTGATCGAGGGCGTGCCGGGCCTCGGCAAGACGCTGCTGGTGCGCGCGCTGTCGGCGGTGCTCGGCTGCGGTTTCGCGCGCGTGCAGTTCACGCCCGACCTGATGCCCAGCGACGTCAGCGGCCACGCGGTATGGGACACCAAGAGCGAGACCTTCGTGGTCCGCCGCGGGCCGATCTTCACCAACCTGCTGCTGGCCGACGAGATCAACCGCGCACCTGCGAAAACGCAGTCCGCGTTGCTCGAAGCGATGCAGGAACAGCAGGTCACCATCGAAGGCCACAGCTTCGAGCTGCCGCCGCCGTTCATGACCCTGGCGACGCAGAACCCGGTCGAGCAGGAAGGCACCTATCCGCTGCCCGAGGCGCAGCTCGATCGCTTCCTGCTCAAGGTGCTGATCGACTATCCCGCGCATGCCGACGAAGTGGCCATGGTCACCGCGATCAGCAGCGGCAAGGTCGCGGCCGACTTCGATCTCTCGCAACTGGCGGCCGTGCTGCAGCCGGGCGAGATCGTCGCCCTGCAGCAGGGCACCGCGGCCACCGTGGTCGACCCCGCGGTGGTGGACTACGCGGTGCGGATCGTCGCGGCCACGCGCAAGTGGCCGGGCATCGCCCTGGGCGCCGGCCCGCGCGGCAGCCTGGCGCTGGTGCGCGCGGCGCGTGCGCAGGCGGTGCTGTCGGGCCGCGATTTCGTCACCCCCGACGACATCCGCGAGATCGCCACGCCGGCGCTGCGCCACCGTATCGCGCTGGCGCCGGAACTGCAGATCGAGGGCCAGGACGCCGACCAGGTGCTGCGCGCGCTGCTGGCGCGGGTCGACGCGCCGCGCAAATGATCCGGCCGCGCGCTACCGGAGCCGCACGCCGATGAGGCCATCGACGCCGCTGATCGTCCTGCTGGTGCTGTGGGGGATGGCGGGCATCGCCGCGTCGCTGTGGCCGGCCGCGGTGCTGCCGTGGCAGGGCTTCGGGGCGTTGCTGCTCGCCCTGTCGATCATCGACCTGGTGGTGCTGGCGCGGCGGCCGACGCCGGCGGTGGAACGGGTCGCGCCCGAAGCCTGGTCGCTGGGCATCGCCCGGGAGGCGGAGCTGCGCCTCACCGGCACCGGCCGGCAACGACTCGACGTGCACGACCTGCACCCTGCGCACTGGACCATGGAGGGCCTGCCGCGACGCGTGCGGCTGGCGGCGGACAACGTCGCCCACGTGGCCTACCGGCTGCGGCCGACGCTGCGCGGCGAGGCGGCGTTTGCCGGCGTGCAACTGCGGCTGCATTCGCCGCTGGGCCTGTGGCGGCAGCAGCGCAACGTGGAGCTGCCGCAGCGCGTGCGCGTGTTTCCCAACTTCGCGCCGTTGACGCGGCTGGCGCTGCTCGGCACCGACCAGGCCTCGCGGCTGGTGGGCGCGCACATCAAGCGCCGTCGCGGCGAGGGCACCGATTTCCACCAGATGCGCGAGTACCGGGTCGGCGACAGCCTGCGCCAGATCGACTGGAAGGCCAGCTCGCGTGCACGCAAGCTGATCTCGCGCGAGTACCAGGACGAGAAGAACCAGCAGCTGGTGGTGGTGCTCGACACCGGCCGGCGCATGCTGGCGCAGGACGATGCGCTGGCGCATTTCGACCACGCCCTCGACGCGGCGCTGGTGGTCTCGTACCTGGCGCTGCGCCAGGGCGACGCGGTCGGCCTGTTCGCAACCGGCGGCGAGAGCCGCTGGATGGCGCCGCAGCGCGGCATGGGCGCGATCGACACCCTGCTGCGGGTCAGCTACGACCTGCAGCCGCAGCCGGTGGCGACCGACTACCTGGCCGCGGCCACCGAACTGTCGCTGCGCCAGCGCCGGCGTGGCCTGCTGATGCTGGTGACCAACCTCGGCGACGAGGACATCGAGGACGTGCTGGCGGCGGTGCGCATGCTCCAGCGCCGGCACCTGGTGATCGTCGCCTCGCTGCGCGAGCGCGCGCTCGACGACGTGCTCGATGCCCCGGTCCACGACCACGCCGACGCCGTGCGCGCCGGCGCCACCGCGCGCTATCTCGCACAGCGCAAGGCCGCGCACGATGCCCTGCGCAACCACCGGGTGATGGTGCTCGATGTCACCGGTGCCGAGCTGCCGGGCGCACTGGTGGAGCGCTATCTGGCGGTCAAGCGCGACGGCTTGCTCTGACGCGCGGTATTGGCCGGCTGCGGGCCGGCTGCGCCGTCGCCCGCCTGTGGCGCGGACCATTGCCGGCTTCACAAGACGCGAATGTCGCGCCGGCTAGGGTCGGGTCAGGCGCACCGGGAAGCAGCGCAGGGGGCTGGGCCTGCGGTCGCGCACTGCCACACATCCAACGATGAGGCTCCGCATGTCCACGCCCCTGCGCTCCCGTTCCCTGCTGCCGGTTTCTTCGCTGCCGTGCCGTGTCTTCCCGCGCGCCGCGTTTCTCCGTGTCGTTGCACTGGCCGCCACCGTCCTGCTGTCGGCCTGCGCGGCCACCGTGCAGCGGCCCGATGCCGCGGCCGTTGCGCCGATTACGGTGTCGGGTGATCTCCGCCAGGTCGCGGTCGTCGTCGAAGGCAGCGCCGCGGCGCGCGGCAAGGACGACTGGGCGGAGTTCCGCGCGCTGTGGCCCGAGGCGATGCGCACCTCCGCCTCGGCCGCGGGCCTGCAGTCCAGCGACCACGCCAGCCGGCCGGCATCGCTGGACCCGCCGGGCGTGCTGGTGGTGGTGCACATCGACGACTACCGCTACGTCTCCACCGGCGCCCGCTACGGCCTGGGCGCGATGACCGGCAATGCCTACATCAAGGCACGCGCGGAGTTCGTGCAGTCCCCGGGCGGCGCGGTCATCGCCACGCGCAGCTACGACACCACCTCCAGCGCATGGCAGGGCATCTTCGCGCCGATGACCACCAAACAGGTGCAGGCGATCACCGACCGGATCGTTGCCGAGCTGCGCGGCGGCTGATCGCTCGGTCGATTGCATCCGTGCCGGCGTTGCCCGGGGCGATCCTGCCCGGGGCAGCGCTGCCCCAAGCAGCGATGTCCCAAGCAGCGGCGCTCAGGCCGGCAGTTGGAAGTAAGGCTCCACCGTGCCCTTGAGCTTGACCGTCAGCGGCTGCCCGCGGCGGTCGAGCGCGCGCCCGGCGGCGACCCGGATCCAGCCCTCGCTGACGCAGTACTCCTCCACGTCGCGGCGCTCGTCGCCGTTGAAGCGGATGCCGATGCCGCGGGCCATGGCGGCCGCATCGTAGTGCGGGCTGCGCGGGTCGTTGGACAGGCGGTCGGGCGGGGTGTCGGTCATGGCATCGGCAAGGACTGGAAGGAAGGCGTGCAGGATACCGGCGTCGCCATCGCGGCGTCAGCGGATACCGGTCATGGCGCTTCGCCGCGCCCCTGGCGGCGGGCATTGGCGATCACCGCGCGGACCAGTGCGCGGTCGCAATGGCGCGAGATCGCGACCGCGCCCAGCGCCAGCGCCTGCTCGCGCATCGCCGCGGTGACATCGTAGTGCGCGCCGCTGGTCTTGTTCTGGAACGCGCGGCGCGGCAGGCCAAGACGCGCGGCGAAGGCGTGCAGTTCGTCGAGCGTGTCGGCAAGCAGGTGCGCCCAGCGCTCGCCGCGCCAGGCATGCACCGCATCGTCGACATAGACGGTCATGTGCGCACTTGCCGGTTCTTCAGCGTCATCGCTGCCTGGCGATCATAGCGGCAGCGTGCGCGTGTGCATGCCTCCACGCCATGCGGCCGGCCCTGCATATCCACGCTTCCGGGGCGCCAGAAGGCTGCGGGTTTTGCGCCGCCGGGAAGTCTCCGGAGTACCTGATTAGTTAGCACGAACCTTCAGCAACACGGCCTTTACCTCCTCCCCCGCATGCGGGGAAGGGCTGGGGTGGGGGCAAAGCAGCCCGCATCCGCCCTCCGGACACCTTCTCCCGCACGCGGGAGAAGGGAGACTGAAGGATCGTGGCAATCAGGTGCGGGGAAGGGAACTGAGAGATCGTGCCAATCAGGCCGGAGTATGTCGCCGCGTGCGCGGTGCACGTT
>JAFAFY010000352.1 GCA_023423235.1 Pseudomonadota bacterium | reverse complement strand
GAACAGACCATCGGCGAGCTCAACGACGCGCTGACCCAGGCGCGGCTGGAACTGAGCGCCCAGACCGGCCTGCTGCGCCGGGTGATGGACGATCTGCGCCAGGCGCGCACCGTGCAGTTCCCCGACGCGTCGGAAGAACCGCCACCCCCGCATTACTGAGTACCGCTGCGATGACCGATTCCCTCCGCGACCAGCTGCTCGGCCTCGGCTTCAAGGCGCCCGCACCGGCCGCACCCAAGCCGCGTCGCGATGAGCGCCGTGGCCCGCGCCCGGACGACCGCCGCGGGCCGCGCCATGCCGACGCCAAGGGCGGCGCGCCGCGTGGCGACAACGCGCAGCGTCCGCAGGGTCGCAACGGCGGCGCAGCACGCAACGACACCAAGCCGCGTCCGAGTGATCGCCGCGGTGCGCCGCAGGGCAAGCGTCCGCCGCAGGGCGACATCGATCTGGCCAAGGCCTTCGCGATCCGCGCCCAGCGCGAGAAGGACGAGCGCATCGAGGCCGAACGCAGGAAGCAGGAGGAGGCCCGCCTGCGCCGCGAAGCGCGCGCCCGGCTGGAGGCCTTCCTCAAGGACAAGGCGCTCAACATCGCCGAGGCCGACATCGCCCGGCATTTCGAATACGGCGGCAAGATCAAGCGCATCCACGTCGATGCGGCGCAGCTGCAGGCGCTCAATGCCGGCGAACTGGGCGTGGTCCAGCTCAATGGCCGCTACCTGCTGGTGACCGCGGCGGTGCTGGCCGAGGCCGAGGGCATTTTCCCGGCGGCGGTGGCGTTGCGGGTCGATCCGGGCGCGCCGGTCGGCGACGACCCCTACGCCGACCCGCGCTACCAGGTGCCCGACGACCTGGTCTGGTAACGCGGGTGCCTGCGGCGGAACGCGCGATGCCCCGCGACCATCTGGTGTTCTCACATGCCAACGGTTTTCCGGCGCCGGTCTACCGGCAACTGCTGGCACCGTTGCAGGACCGTTTCGTCATCTCGTCGGTCGCGCGTTTCGGCCATGACCCCGGCTTTCCGGTCGACCGCCGCTGGCGCGGCCTGCGCGACGAGCTGCTGGCGCACATCGACGCCAACGTGGCCGCAGACGCGCGACTGTGGCTGGCGGGGCACTCGCTCGGAGGCTACCTGAGCCTGCTGGCCGGGGCGGAGCTGGGCACGCGGGTCGCCGGCATCGTGCTGCTGGATTCGCCGCTGATCGCCGGGCTGGGCGCGGGCATGGTGCGCTGGGGCCGGCGTTTCGGTTTCGACCGCTACCTGATGCCGCTGGACCAGACCGCGCAGCGCCGCACCCGTTGGCCGGATATCGCTGCGGTCGAGGCGCATTTCCGCGGCAAGCCCGGATTCGCCGGCTGGTATCCGGCGATGCTGCGCGACTACGCCGAGCACGGCACCGAGGCGGCCGGCGACGGTGGCCGCCGGCTGCGCTTCGACCACGAGGTCGAGTACCGCATCTACCGCAGCCTGCCGACCCGCACGGTGGTCGCTGCGGCAAGGGCCTGCGTCGCGCCGGTGGCCTTCGTCGCCGGCACCCGCTCGCGCGAAGTGCGCCACATCGGCCTGCGCGCGACCCGCGCCGTGGTGGGGCCACGGCTGGCATGGGTCGAAGGTGGGCACCTGTTCCCGATGGAACGTCCGGCCGAAACCTCGGCGCTGATCGCTTCGATGATCGGCGCGATGCAGGCTGCGGAATCCTCGCGGGCGTAGGCCTGCATCCGGGGACAACAGCTGCACGCCTGGTCGGTCCCGCGCAGACGCGAATCCAGGGGGCTTTCCGGGCAGAAGGCGGATGACTGGCCGATCGACTGCCGCGAACATCAGGTCCCGTCCGATCGGGCAGCGTCGATCGACAAATGTGGGAACGCGTACCGCGCACGGCTCGCGTCGGACCGGCTGCCTTGAATCGGCCCGGACCAGCCGGGGGCGAGGTGCGTGCGTTCCGGGTCTTCAGCGCGAGGGACGCCTGTCCCGCGGGGAGGACCGCAAATCGGTCACTCCGCGCGATAGTCCGTCACCGGCCCGGCGACCTGGCGCCCGGACTGCCACACCGCCTCGATGCTGCGGGTATTGCGGATATCGGCCAGCGGATCGGCGGCGAGGACCACGAAATCGGCGCGCTTGCCGGGCTGGAGCAGGCCGCGGTCCTCCAGGCGCATCAGTTTTGCGGCATCGCGGGTGGCAGTGGTCAACGCCTGCTGCGGCGTGAAGCCTGCCTGTTGCATGAGTTCCAGCTCGCGGTGTTCGGCGAAACCCGGCACGCGGTGCGGCAGCGCGCCGGCATCGGTGCCGAAACCGACCGGCAGGCCGGCCACGTGCGCGGCGCTCAGGTTGCGCAGGTTCATCGCCAGCGCGTCGCGAAAGCCCTGGGTCGCCGGATCGGCCAGCTTGGCCTCGCGCCAGGCAGGGTCGGCCCATTGCGCGCGCACGACCTCGGGCAGGGCATTGCGCAGGAACGGGGTGTCCAGCCATTCCGGGTGCTCGGCATAGATGTAGTTGGCCTCGTCGATCTGCAGCGTGGCGATGTAGCCGGTGCCGGACATCCGCATCGCGGCGATCAGCGTGTCGCCGATCGGCGCGTCGCGGACGCCGTGGCCGATGATGTCCACGCCGCTGCCGACCAGTTCGGCCGCCGGTGCGAGGTCGTGGATGTGCGCGGCCACCAGCAGGCCGTGGCGGTGGGCCTCGTCGATGGCGGCCCTGAAGATCTCCGGTGGCATCGGCGGCGCCTTGCCGCCCAGGTCGTCGACCCAGAGCTTGATGAAGTCGACGCCGGCCTCGGCCTGCGCACGAACCGCCGCGCGCGCGGCGTCGGCATCTGCCGGGCGCGCGACCGGGTCCGATGCCAATCCCATGTTCGCCGCCGGCGGTGCGCCGTCGACGGCGCCGATCCCGGCACCTGCGCCCAGCAGTTGCGCACCGAGGGCCGGGTCACCGGCAACTTCGTCGCGGATGTCGAAGAATGCGGGGCCGTTCATGCCCAGCGCGACCACGGTAGTGACGCCATAGGCCTGGAACTGGCGCAGGTCGCGGTCCACATGGTCGCGGGTGTAGAAGCGGTCGCCATG
>JAFAFY010000317.1 GCA_023423235.1 Pseudomonadota bacterium | reverse complement strand
CAGGCCGGCGGTGGCCTGACCCCGCAGGACGAGGCCGACCTCGACCGCGACGTCGCCAGCGTCTACGCCAGCCTGTCGAGCAGTTTCGGCGAGAAGCTGAGCACCGACGCCGCGCTGCGCTACGAGCACTACAGCGATTTCGGCGGCGAGGTCACCGGCAAGCTGGCCGCGCGCTACGAGTTCGTGCCCGCGTTCGCGCTGCGCGGCGCGCTGTCGCGCAACTTCCGCGCGCCCTCGCTCGGCCAGATCGGCTACGAGTCCACCAGCACCGGCTACAACGCCGCCGGCCAGCTGATCCAGGGCCGGCTGCTGTCGGTCAACAACCCGATCGCGCGCGCGCTCGGCGCCAGCGACCTGGCGCCGGAGAAGTCGATCAACGCCAGCCTCGGCTTCACCAGCCGCATCGGCGAGGCCTTCGATGTCTCCGTGGATTTCTTCCACATCGACATCGACGACCGCGTGGCGCTGTCGGAAGCGATCACCGGCAGCGCGGTGACCGATTTCATCGACGCCAACTTCGGCATCGCCGGGGTCAACAGCGTCAGCTTCTTCACCAACGCCGCCGATACCCGCACCCAGGGCGTGGAGGTCGTCGCCAACTGGCGCCACCCGCTGGCCGGCGGCGAGCTGGGTCTTGGCGGCAGCTACAGCTATGCCGAGACCGAGATCAAGCGCATCGTCGCGACCCCGGCGCAGCTGACCGCGCTGGACCCGGACTACGTGCTGTTCGGAGTGGAGGAAAGCAACACCCTGACCGATGCCGCGCCGCGCACCAAGGCGCTGCTCAGCGGCACCTGGGCCAACGACAGCTGGCACCTGCTGACCCGCGTCACCCGCCACGGCAGCACCAAGCGCGTGTTCAATTTCGGCGGCGGGTACGAGCCCGAGCAGGTCTACGGCGCCAAGTGGCAGTTGGATGCCGAGGTCGAATACCGCATCGCCGAGCGCTGGCGTGTGGCGGTCGGCGGGCTCAACCTGACCGACGAGTACGCCGACCTGTCCAACGAGGACATCTACTACTTCGGCAATCTGCCCTACGACGTGCTCTCGGGCATCGGCAGCAGCGGCGCGTACTACTACGCGCGGGTGCGCTACAGCTTCTGAGGCCCTGGCACGCGCGCGCAGCGCGCGAACGCCACCGACGATCGCCGGCCCCGCAGGCGGCGGTCCCGGTGGCGCGCCTGTTCAGCGTCGCGCCTGCGACGCGCCGGGATCCGGCCGGCCGCCCAGGTGGGCGAGCAGACTCTGCATGGACGGCGACAGCGCCGACCACTCGCGAAAGCACAGGCACAGCCGCCGGCGCGCCCAGCCGTCGGCCAGAGCCAGCGTCCGGTAGCCATGTCGCGGCCGGTAGCGGCGGGCGATGCCCTGCGGCACCACGCCCAGGCCGACACCATGGGCAACCATTTCGCACAGCCCCTCGAAGGTCTTCATGCGGATGCGCAGCACCAGCGGCTGGCCGGCGGCCCTGGCGTGGCCGTCGACATGGTCCTGCAGCGCATTGCCGGGCGCCAGGCCAACGAACGGTTCCTCGAGGACATCGACAAGGCGCAGCGCGTCGCGGCATTGCGCAAGGCGATGTGCGGCGGGCACGATCAGCACCAGGTGGTCCTTCGCGACCGGCTGCAACTGCAGTCCCTGCGCTTCCACCGCATCGGACACGATCCCGGCTTCGGCCAGTCCGGCCACGAGGGTCTTCACGATTGCGGTACTGGTGCGCTCCTTGAGCGCCACGTGCAGGCGCGGCCGATCGGCCAGCCAGGGCGCCAGCCTGCCCGGAAGGAATTGCGTCAGCGCGGCCGTATTGGCGTAGAGATGCAGGGTTCCGCGCGCCCCGGCGGCAAAATCGCACAACTCCCCGCGCAGCAGCGCCTGTTGCCGCAGGATCCTGCGCGCATGGTGCGCCAGCGCTTCCCCGGCCTCGGTGGCGACCACGCCACGCGGGTGGCGTTGCAGCAGGCCCACCCCGACATCGGCTTCCATGTTGCGCAGCCGTTCGCTCGCCGACGCCAGCGCCAAGTTCGCGTCCGCGGCGCCCTGGGTGATGCTGCCGGCATCCACCACGCTCAGGAACAGGCGCAGGTCCGCCAGATCGAGTCGCATCGCCGTCCTCCTTGCCCACCCTTCGGCCTGGCCGAAGGGCGGAACGGGAAAAACCGCATTGTGCCGGGCGGGTCGCCAGACTCCAATGCAGGCATGCACGACTCGCCGCTGTTGCCGTTGCTGCTGGTGCTGACCTTCCTGGCCGCCGGGCTGGTCAAGGGCGTCACGGGCATGGGCCTGCCTACCACCGCCATGGGCCTGCTGGGCATGGTCATGCCGCCGGCCGCGGCCGCGGCGATGCTGGTCATGCCTTCGTTCGTGACCAACGTCTGGCAGTGGCTGGCCGGACCCGCCACGGCGCGCCTGCTGCGGCGCCTGTGGCCGATGATGCTGGGCATCGCAGCGGGTACGGTCGGGGGCTCTGCACTGCTGGTGGGGACCGACCCGCAGTGGTCGGGGCTGGTGCTGGGCATCGCCCTGGCGGCGTACGCGGGCCATGCCCTGGTCTCACCGGCATTTTCGGTTCCCTCCCGGATCGAACACTGGCTGTCGCCCGTCATCGGGCTGGTCACCGGGATGGTCGCGGGCGGCACCGGCGTGTTCGTGCTGCCGGCCGTGCCCTATCTGCAGGCCCTGCAACTGGAGAAAGACGAGCTGGTGCAGGCGCTCGGATTGTCGTTCACGGTTTCCACTGTGGCGCTGGCCGCCGGTCTGCTGGCGCACGGCGCGTTTGCGCTGGACCAGTGGGGGCTATCGGTGCTGGCCATCGTCCCCGCGTTGCTGGGGATGTGGCTGGGACAGAGGATCCGCGCCCGGATCGATCCCAGGCGCTTCCGGCAGTGTTTCCTGTGGTTGCTGATGCTG
>JAFAFY010000279.1 GCA_023423235.1 Pseudomonadota bacterium | reverse complement strand
TGATCTTCTCCGCGCGCAGGGTGTCGCGGCGGTGCACCAGGTAGACCTTGCGGGCGATGTTGGACAGGTACAGCGCTTCCTCGACCGCGGTGTTGCCGCCGCCGACCACGGCCACGTCCTGGTCCTTGTAGAAGAACCCGTCGCAGGTGGCGCAGGCCGAGACGCCGCGGCCCTTGTACAGCTCTTCCGACGGGATGCCCAGGTACTTGGCGGTGGCACCGGTGGCGATGATCAGCGCATCGCAGGTGTACTCGCCGCTGTCGCCCTTGAGCCGGAACGGGCGCTGCGACAGGTCCGCGGTGTGGATGTGGTCGAAGATGGTCTCGGTGTCGAAACGCTCCGCGTGCGCCTGCAGCCGCTCCATCAGCGCCGGGCCCATCAGGCCGTGGGCGTCGCCCGGCCAGTTGTCGACCTCGGTGGTCGTCATCAGCTGGCCGCCCATCTGCATGCCGGTGATGACCACGGGCTTGAGGTTGGCGCGGGCGGCGTAGACGGCGGCGGTCCAGCCGGCGGGGCCGGAACCCAGGATCAGCAGGCGGATGTGGCGGGGGCTCGCGGAAGTGGTCATGTATACTCGAAACCGTTGAAATGAAGCCGTTTGAGAAGCCGTTTGGATCTCGTGGATCTCGGCGTTGCCTGCGTCATAGCTTGGCGGCGCAACTCCGGCAACACAAGGCGCGGCGGTCGCGACCGGCCGGAACGCTGTATCCGTGACACGCCGCCCGAAGCGGCGTTTTTTGCTGGCGGGTCCGGTGCCTCCGCCCAAGGCGCGCGTTCGCGGCGATGGATGCGGTCGGCCCCGAACGGGCCGTTGCGGACTTCGATGGTGCTGCTGCGCAGGAGAGGACGATGCGGATCGGTGTTCCCAGCGAAACCAAGACCCTCGAGGGGCGCGTGGCCCTGGTGCCGGCGGCGGCCGGCGACCTGGTCAAGCGCGGCCATGAGGTCTGGGTGCAGTCCGGCGCCGGCATCAAGTCCGGTTTCGACGACGCGGCCTATGCCCGGCTCGGGGTGAAGATCGCAGCCGATGCCGCCGCGCTGTACGGACACGGCGAGCTGATCGTCAAGGTCAAGGAGCCGATCGACGGCGACCTGGCGCTGCTGCGCCCCGACCACCTGCTGTTCTGCTACCTGCACCTGGCGCCGCTGCCGGCGCTGACCCGGCGCCTGCTCGACATCGGCCTGACCGCGGTCGCGTTCGAGACCGTAGCGCTGGACAACGGCGAACTGCCGCTGCTGGCGCCGATGTCGGTGATCGCCGGCAGGATCGCGGTCCAGGTCGGTACCCACTACCTGCACCAGCCGCTGGGCGGCAAGGGCATCCTGCTCGGCGGGCTGCCCTCGACCGCGCGCGGCAGGGTGGTGGTGCTGGGCGCCGGCGCGGCCGGTGGCGCGGCGGCTGCGCTGGCCGCCGCGGGCGGCGCCAACGTGGTGGTGTTCGAGAAGCGCGACGATCGCCGCACGCAGATGATGCAGCTGGGCAACAACGTCACCGCGCTGTATCCCTACGACGACGATGTCGCCCGCGAAGTCGCCTCGGCCGATCTGGTGGTCGGCGCGGTGCTGGTCACCGGCGCGGTGGCGCCGCATGTGGTCACCCGGCCGATGGTCGAGGCGATGGCCGACGGCAGCGTGCTGGTCGACATCGCCATCGACCAGGGCGGCTGCTTCGAGACCTCGCGGCCGACCACCTGGGAGGCGCCGACCTATGTCGAGGCAGGGGTGACCCATTTCTGCGTCACCAACATGCCCGGCGCGGTGCCGCGGACTGCATCGCAGGCGATCTGCGCAGCCATCCTGCCGTGGGTGGTCAAGCTGGCCTCGGGCCAGTGGCGCGACGACCCGGCGCTGGCGCGCGGGATCAACGTCGATGCCGGCAAGCTGGTCCACCCTGCGCTGCAGGGCATGAAAGTTTGAAGTAAGATCAACCCCCTAGCAGATTTTCCTCAGGTAAAAACACACGGTGGCACGCCCGCTTTCAGAACGCGCCAAGCGCACGCGCAGCACCAAGGACGCCGCGCAGCCGGCGGCCAAGCCCGCGCCCAACCCGCGCCGCCAGCGCCTGGTGCGCGACATCGCGCTGATCCTGATCGCGCCGCTGCTGCTGTACCTGCTTGCGTGCCTGGTCACGCATTCGCATACCGACCCCAGTTGGTCCTCGCAGAGCGGCGTGCTGCCCAGCGAGATCCGCAACGTCGGCGGCCCCGTGGGCGCATGGATCGCCGACGTGCTGCTGCAGCTGTTCGGATTCATGGCGTATCCGTTGCCGCTGATCCTGGGCGCGATCGCCTGGATCGCCCTGTTCGGCATGGACCGCGATGGCGACGGCCATGCGGACTTCGGTCCGGCCCTGCGCCTGGGCGGCATCGTCGGCTTCCTGATCACCGGCGCCGGCCTGCTCGCGCTGCGTTTCCCGAACCTGCTGCACTATCCGGCGGGTGGTGGTGGCATCCTCGGCCGGCTGGTCGGCAATACCCTGAAGGCGGCGCTGGGCGTGTTCGGCGGCAACCTGCTGCTGCTCGCCCTGTTCCTGGTCTCGGTGACCCTGGCCACCGGGCTGTCGTGGTTCGCGGTGATGGACCGCATCGGCGGCTGGGCGCTGCGCCTGCCCGAGCTGTTCCGCCGCAGCAGCAAGCAGGCCAGCGAGTGGAAGGAAGCGCGCGTGCACCGCGAGGAACGCACCGAGGCGCGCAAGGTCGAGACCGAGCTGCGGGCCAAGCGCGCGCCGGTGAAGATCGAGCCGCCCGCCACCCCGCCGGTGGTCGAGAAGAGCGAGCGCGCCAAGCGCGAGCAGCAGATCCCGATGTTCCGCGGCGTCAACGCCGATGGCTCGGACCTGCCGCCGCTCTCGCTGCTCGACCCGCCCAAGCCCCAGCCCAGTGGCTACGACCAGGCCACGCTCGACACGTTGTCGCGGCAGATCGAGTTCAAGCTCAAGGACTTCCGCATCGATGTCGAGGTCAAGGAAGCCCAGCCGGGCCCGGTGATCACGCGCTTCGAGATGGAGCCCGCGCCGGGCATCAAGGTCAGCCAGATCAGTTCGCTGGACAAGGACATCGCGCGCGGCCTGTCGGTCAAATCGGTCCGCGTGGTCGATGTGATTCCCGGCAAGTCGGTGATCGGTCTGGAAATCCCCAACGTGCGCCGGGAGATGATCTATCTCACCGAGTTGCTCGACTCCAAGGAGTACGACAAGTCGGCAAGCCCGCTCACGCTGGCGCTCGGCAAGGGCATCAGCGGCAACCCGGTCGTCGCCGATCTCGCACGCATGCCGCATCTGCTGGTCGCCGGCACCACCGGCTCGGGCAAGTCGGTCGCGGTCAACTCCATGGTGCTGAGCCTGCTGTTCAAGGCCAGCCCGAAAGACCTGCGCATGCTGATGATCGACCCCAAGATGCTGGAGCTCAGCGTCTACGAGGGCATCCCGCACCTCTTGGCGCCGGTGGTCACCGACATGAAGGAGGCCGCCAATGGCCTGCGCTGGTGCGTGGCGGAGATGGAGCGCCGCTACAAGCTGATGAGCGCGGTCGGCGTGCGCAACCTGGCCGGCTTCAACAAGAAGGTCCGCGAGGAGCAGGAGAAGGGCCAGCCGCTGCTCGACCCGCTGTTCCGCCCCAATCCCGAAACCAGCGACGTCGCCGAGCCGCTGGAGCCGCTGCCCTACATCGTCATCTTCATCGACGAATTCGCCGACATGATGATGATCGTCGGCAAGAAGGTCGAGGAACTGATCGCACGCCTGGCGCAGAAGGCACGTGCGGCCGGCATCCACCTGATCCTCGCCACCCAGCGGCCGTCGGTCGACGTCATCACCGGCCTGATCAAGGCCAACATCCCGACCCGCATCGCCTTCCAGGTCAGCTCCAAGATCGACTCGCGCACCATCCTCGACCAGTCCGGCGCGGAAACGCTGCTCGGCAACGGCGACATGCTGTACCTGCCGCCGGGCACCGCGATGCCCGAGCGCGTGCACGGCGCGTTCGTCTCCGACGAGGAAGTGCACCGCGTGGTCGAGCATCTCAAGCAGAGCGGCCGGGCCGAGTACATCGAGGGCGTGCTCGACGAGGTGCAGACCATGGGCGACGGCACCGTGGTCGGCGCCACCGGTCTGCCCGAAGCCAGCATCAGCGGCGGCGACGAGAGCGACCCGCTGTACGACGAGGCGGTCAAGATCGTCACCGAGACCCGGCGCGCGTCGATCTCGGGCGTGCAGCGGCGGCTGAAGATCGGCTACAACCGCGCCGCGCGCCTGGTCGAGGCGATGGAGGCGGCCGGCGTCGTCAGCCCACCCGAGCACAACGGCGACCGCAGCGTGCTGGCACCGCCGCCGCCGCGCTGACCGTTCGCCGCGGCAAGGCTTGATCGCAGCACGCGTTCCAGGCCGCAGGGACGGTCTGTCAGGAACGCATTCAGCCTTGCGTTTGCACACTCCGCTCCACATGCCCCCACTTTCCCTATCCGAGGCCGCCATGCGTTCGATCCTCCGCCAGACCCGCTGGTTCGCCGTTGCCGCCGTGCTGGTGGCCGGCGCCGCCCACGCCGCCGGCGCGCGCGACCAGCTCAACCAGTTCACCCGCGGCCTGCAGGGCCTGGAAGGGCAGTTCTCGCAGCAGGTCACCGATCCCAACGGCCGGGTGCGCGAGAACTCCAACGGCAGCGTCGCGCTGTCGGCGCCGCGGTTGTTCCGCTGGGAATACGTCAAGCCGTACCCGCAGCTGATCGTCGCCGACGGCAGCACCGTCTGGGTCTACGACCCCGATCTGGAGCAGGTGACCCGCCGCGCCCAGGGCAGCGAGGAACAGGACAGCCCGCTGGCCGCGTTGATCGACCCGGCGCGCCTGGACCGCGATTTCCGGGTCGAGGAAGCCGGCAACGCCGACGGCCTGGCCTGGCTGCAGCTGGCGCCCAGGCAGGCCGACAATGCCGCGTTCCAGAACGCGCGCTTGGGCTTTGGCGCCGCCGGCCTGGCGCGGATGGAGATCCTCGATTCGCTGGGCCAGCGTACCGTCATCAGTTTCAGCGGCTGGCGCCGCAACCCGACATTCGCCGCCGGCACCTTCCGCTACACCCCGCCGGCCGGCGTGGACGTGGTCGGCGAGGAGTAAGCCCGGCCGCATTCCGCATTCCGCAGTTCGCGGATTGAGCTCCAGAGCAGTCCAGCCCGCATCGACCAGCGGCCGCCCTCGGGCGGCTGCTTGCATTCGTGCGCGCTGGCGGCGATGGATCAGTCCCGGTCGCCGACCTGCCGGATCGGCGTGAACGCCGGCAGCAGCAGCCGGTAGTCGAAAGGCGCATCGGCACCTTCGCGTCCGCCGCTGCGCGCGGGCGCCACCGGCATGGGTCCGCAGGTATCGCCGCAGGCCCAGAATGCGCCGCGCTGCGCTGCGACGTTGACCGAGAACGGCGCCAGATCGCGGAGCAGCGCGGTCATCGGCTGTTCCGGGAATGCGGCAGGCGCGTCGCGCGGACGCAGGCGCATCGCGTGTACGTTGCCGGTGACCACGACGATGCGCCCGCGCGGCAAGGCACCGTGCGCCTGCCGCAGCACATGGGCCATCGCAGCCTCGCAGTTGCCGCGCTCATGACAGCGGATGTCGCGGGGATCGAACGCCAGTACCGCGACATCGCGTCCCGACGCCTTCAGGCGGCCGACACGCCGGACCAGCGCCAGCACATCCTCGCTGCGACGACCGTCGTTGCCGGCGTCTGGCACCTGCCACCAGGGGCGCTCGCGCACCGCAGCGAGCGTCGTGTCCGCGCCACCGCCGGTCACGACGGCGCGCAGCGCGGGGTGCTCGCCCGCGGGAATCTCGAGCGCCAGCAGCACGGGCCCGGCTGCGCTCCAGTGCTCGACCAGATCGCCGGCCAGCAGCGGGACTTCGCGGGTGCCGTGCATCTCGCC
>JAFAFY010000235.1 GCA_023423235.1 Pseudomonadota bacterium | reverse complement strand
GGGCGGCCGGCCCTGCCGCCCACACCGGCACCAACCCGCAGCCGCCGGCGACACCGGAGGTCCGGCCCGGCGCCCGGCCATCACCGCACCCGATTGGCACGCTCTCCAAGTCCCCTTCCCCCGCATGCAGGGGCAATGCCGCCTGCTTGCGCGGCATTGCCACGCAGGTCGACCGAGCGCTCCTGCGCGCTGCGCCCGGGCCGGACAGGGGCCCGAAGGGCGGATGGGCGCGCTTGGCCCACACCCCGGCCCGCTTTCGCATGCGGGAGAGGGGCGAGACCGTGTTGCTGAACGTTCGTGCCGACCAGGTCGCGGCATGCCGGCGCCGGATGGCGGTCGCGGGTCCGCCCGGCATGCCTCCCGCCCCGCAACCGAACCCGGCCCAGCTAGGGTCCGCCCGAGTGTTCCGCGCCCGGCGCGGCGACTACTGTCTGGCCTGACTCCCTGCGAATGGATGCATCCCATGGCGCCCGCCATTGCCCTTGCCGATACCGGTCGCCTGCACGCCCTTCCGCAGCAGGCCGCGCCGCCGCCACCGCCGCCGGTTGCCGACGACTACCGCGCCGGCAACCATGACCTGAGCCAGAGCATCGCCGGCACCAGGCCAGACAGCCGCGACCAGGTGTTCGCGATGATGGCCAACGGCGCCTACGCGCCCGACAGCCCGGAGTACGCGCAGGCACTGGAGCAGGCCGGCTGGACCCAGCTGGAGCCCCACGCCGACGGCGTCAGCCTGACCGACCAGCACGGCAACCGCATCCCGATCAATCCCGACCTGCTCAGCGACGACCGCTCCGGCTTCCATGCCGAGATCTACCAGCATGAGGACGGCGGCTACGTGATCGCCTACCGCGGCTCGGAAGTCGGCGGCAAGCAGAGCGAGATCATGGACTGGGTCAACAATGGCCAGCAGGGGCTGGGCATGGACTCGTCCCAGTACAGCAGCGCCATCGAGCTGGCCAAGCGCGCCGAGCACGTGCTGGGCGACGGCAACGTGGCCCTGACCGGCCACTCGCTCGGCGGCGGCCTGGCCTCGGCAGCCTCGCTGGCCACCGGCGCCTCGGCCGTCACCTTCAACAGCTCGGGCCTGAGCAACGAGACCATCGAGAGCCTGGGCTTCAACCCCAACGCGGTGCGCGACAGCGTCGCCGAAAGCGGCCAGGTGCGGCGCTATGCGGTCAACGGCGACCAGCTCACCGCGGCCCAGGAAGACATTCCCCTGCTGCCGCTGGTCGGCTCGCCGCCGCAGGCCATCGGCCATGCCCTGCGCATCGATCCGCCGCCGGGCACCGGCTTCGGCGGACTGCACGGCGGCGGTGGCCCGGACGCGGTGTATGTCGAAGCCTTCAACCACGCCAGCCCCACCGATCCGGCCCTCGGCCCGAGCGCGGGCGACGTGCTGGGCACCGGCGTCGACACCGGCATCGATGCCGCCGGCGACGCGCTGGCGACCGGCATGGACCGGCTCGGCGACCAGCTGCGCAGCGGTCCCGGCACCACGCCGCAGAGCTGGCTCCTCGGCAGCGCCCTGAGCGGCGCCAGCGTGCTGGTCGACCATGGCAGCGACGTCATCGGCGATATCGCCGGCGCCACCACCGCGTTCACCACCGACGCCGCCATGGCCGGGGTCGAAGCCTACGGCGACCTGCAGTTCAACAACCTGGCTGCCGGCATCCGCGAAGTGGTGGATCTGGGGACCGACGTCGGCGACACCCTGTCGGAGCTGAAGTCCGGCGCCGGGGAATGGCTGGCGGACGCGGCGAGCGGCAACTACGTCGAGGCGACCTCCGGGCTGCTGGGTGACGTGGCCGATGCCGCCATCGACACCGTCGGCGATGTCGTCGACGGCGCCGTCAGCCTGGCCGGCGATGTGGTGCAGAACAGTGCGGATGCGACCGGCGGCTTCGTCCGCGACCTCGGCCGCATCACCGGCCTGGAGACCCCGGCCAATGCGGTCGCCGGCTTCGTCGAAGGCACCGGCCGCGTGGTCAGCAACGTCGCCGACGGCGTCGGCAACGTGGTCGACGCGGCCACCGACAGGATCGGCGACGGCGTGGAGGCGGTGGTCGACTTCGCCGGCAACGTGGGCCAGCGCGCCAGCGACATCGCCGGCAACGTGGCGCAGAACGTCGCCAACGGCGCCCGCAACCTCGTCTCCGGCGCGGGCCAGCTGCTGGGTGGCCTGAATCCCTTCAAGTGATGCGGCGCCCCGGCGCCGCGATGCGTGCCTGCCCGGACAACTGTCATCGGCAGGCATGGCGGATTTAACGCCCGCTGGGGCATGCTGGCCGCCATGACCCGCCGACTGTCGCTCCCGCACCTGACGCTGGCCGCGCTTATGCTGGCGGCCTCCGGTTGCACGCAAGGACATGACTCGATGACCACGGACGCGCGCACGTTCGACAACCCCGCCCAGGCCCAGTTCGTCGCCGCCGTACGCGACGGAAACGCGGCGCTTGCCCGTGAACTGCTTGCCTCGGGCGCCAACGCCAATGCCACCGACGCGGACGGCACCCCGGCACTGAACTGGCTGATCCGCCAGGGCGACCACGACGCCGTGCGCCTGCTGCTCGACCTCGGCGCCGATCCCACCCGCGGCGACGCCAAGGGCCGCACCGCGCTGCACGAGGCCGCGCTGGCGAAGAATCCCGCCTGGATCGACCTGCTGCTGGCCCACGGCGTCGCCGTTGACGTGCCCAATACCCGCAGCGGCCAGACCCCGCTGTTCGACGCCCTGCGCGCCCGCGAACCCGACAACATCGACCGCCTGCTCGCCGCCGGCGCAAGCCTCGACGCCCGCGACCGCGCCGGCACCACCCCGCTGCACCAGGCCGCCCTGGTCAACGACATCCCCTCGGTCAAGCGCTTCATGGAAGCCGGCGCCGACCCGCGCGCCACCGACGACACCGGCGCGACCGTGGCCAGCTATCTCTACGACGGCGATCCCTCTGTGCTGGCCGCGCCCGTGCGGCGGGATTACGAGTGGATCCGGGCGCGGTTGGGGGCGGGTGCTACCCACTGAATCTCAGTGGCGAGTGTCGCCGCACTCGCAGATCACGCTGCTCCCGGATCCGACTGCACCAGATGCTTGAACGGGAACAACTGTCGTGCGAAGTGGCTGACGTATCCGCCTTGTGCCGCTTGGATCACCACGAACTGCAGGTTCGAGCGCAGTGCCTGCAGGTGTTCCAGCTCTTCGCGGCTGAGGCAGGTGTTCCGCAAAACGAGCACCCGTAGCGCCTCGCCAATCGTGCTTTCGAACAGACGTTCGTAGTCGGCGAACGTCGTCACCAGCGAATCGTCCCGGTCTTTCGACCAGGTCATCTGCAGCTCGGTCGACTCGGTGAAATCCAGGCGCGTCAGGCTGGGCAGATTCCGCGCGCGTGCGAGATTGCGGATGAAGTGCTTGGTGTCGAAATTTCCGCCGATCCGCAACGCCTGCAGATGCGGCAGCTTCTGCTCGAAGAACGATGCGTCGGGCGCATTCGGCACGGTCATCTCGGTCAGGTAGGGCATCCGTGCCACGAGACGCGCGATGTCCCCACCCTCGTCCAGAATCGACCCCTTGCGGACGATGATCGAACTGTTGCGATGTTCGGGCGCCGTTGGACATACATGCAGCAGACGCAGGATCGGAAACGTCACCTGCGACGCGAGCAGGTCCGAGAACGCCCATTCGCGCGTCCCGTTAGCGCCCTCGTCCGGCCCGGAAAACCTGAGCGACGTGATGCCGTCGGCCACGGCCTGGTCGGACAGGCATGCCATCGTCAGGTCGAAGGGCGTCTCGTAAGTGCTGCCGTGGTACTCCACATGCAGCCCATCGAGGAAGGGCGTCACGCTCAGATAGTTGAAGTGGAAATCCCAAAGCGGGTGATCGCGTGCAGTCTCGTCCACTTCGTACTCGGCGGCCGTTTCGCGGTTGAACGCGTGTACTGCCACCTGCAACGTGAGCAGGCGCCGATAACTCGCAGACAAGCGCGGGTCAATCATCCAGAGAACTCCTGTGCTGTTCGGCGCGCTGGTCAGTTTCGTGTCGGGCTTAGCTGCATAAGTGAACTTGACGCCAATCTTGCAGACAACATCGCGGTAGGGTCGGGAACTGCTGACCCGGGCGCGAGGAAGTGGCGATAGCCGCCCCAAGCGGCTGCGGCGATAAGCAACCACACGATCAGCGTGCGCACGTTGGTTCCTGCCTTGCGATTGACGACCGATATGGACAGATGGCGCAACCGGTGTTCATCGCGTACCCCGGCACGCGGGAAAGCCCGTGCAGCCCCAGAAGGTGTCCTGTGTCCGGCGGTTGGTGCGCTGGACCATCACGCTGCCGCAGCGAGGACAGGCGGGCAACGCGGCATCAACGGCTAGTACTGACGCGATGACAGGCGCGGTGCGCGTTGTTTCAGGTGCCGGAACCATAGCTGCTGCCGCCAACTGGCTTGGCTGCTGGGCGCTGCGGACCATGGTCAGCAAGGTGGCGCCGTCGATCAGTTCGATGGGCTTGCCCCGCGCGAAGCGCGCGGCTTCGCGGGTGTAGCCGCCAACGGTCGCGATACGCACGGCGTGCGCACCATGGTGGGCAAGCAGGCCGTACATCTCGCGCACCACGTTTACCGGCACCTGCCGGTTGCGCCAATGCTTGCACTGCACCAGCGTGTACTGGCCGTCCTTGCGCAGGATCAGGTCGATGCCGCCAT
>JAFAFY010000179.1 GCA_023423235.1 Pseudomonadota bacterium | reverse complement strand
GTCGGTGCACAGTGGCGCTGGCAACCCTGACCGCGGAGACGCGCGCATGGCGACACCCGACGACCCCGGCCCCGAGGACACCCGCCAGGTGCTGGCCACCGCGGCGGCGCTGGCGCTGATCGAGCGGTTGCGCGCGCGCCATGGCGACCTGCTGTTCCACCAGTCCGGCGGCTGCTGCGACGGCTCCTCGCCGATGTGCTTCGCCGTCGGCGATTTCATCGTCGGCGACCGCGACGTGCGCCTGGGCGAGATCGGCGGCGCGGCGTTCTTCATCAGCCCATCGCAGTTCGACTACTGGAAGCACACCCAGCTGATCATCGATGTGGTCGAGGGCCGCGGCGGCATGTTCTCGCTGGAGAACGGCGAAGGCGTGCGCTTCCTGGTGCGCTCGCGGCTGTTCACCGACGGCGAGTACGCGGCGCTGCAGCGCGAGGGGCGGGTCTGAGGGCGGCAATTGCCTAATGCACGCCGCGCTGCGATCCGCCGCTCGCCGATTTCCGGCGCACGAACGACCGCAACGACAGCGCCGCCGCGACAGCGGTCCGGGACAGCACCGGCCATCCGCGAGACAATGGCCGCCTCCAGAACGCCAGGCCGCCGCCCATGTCCCGCATTTCCCTGACCCGCCACCTGATCGAGGAACAGCGCGAGGGCCGGGTCACGCCCGACCTGCGGCTGCTGCTGGAAGTGGTGGCGCGCGCCTGCAAGTCGATCTCGGTGGCGGTCGGCAAGGGCGCACTCGGCGGCGTGCTGGGTGAGGCCGGCGGCGAGGCCGGCAGCATCAACGTGCAGGGCGAGGCGCAGAAGAAACTCGACGTCATCAGCAACGAGATCCTGCTGGAGGCCAACGCCTGGGGCGGCCACCTGGCCGCCTGCGCGTCGGAGGAGATGACCCACTCCCAGCCGATTCCCGACGCCTTCCCGCGCGGCAACTACCTGCTGGTGTTCGACCCGCTGGACGGCAGTTCCAACATCGACATCAACGCCAGCGTCGGCACGATCTTCTCGGTGCTGCGCTGCCCCGACGGCGTGCGCGCGCCGCAGGACCACGATTTCCTGCAGGCCGGCACCACCCAGGTGGCCGCCGGCTACTGCCTGTACGGCCCCAGCACGATGCTGGTGCTGACCATCGGCCACGGCACCCATGCCTTCACCCTGGACCGCGAGCAGGGCTCGTTCGTGCTGACCACGGCCAACCTGCGCATCCCGGCGCAGACCCGCGAGTTCGCCATCAACATGTCCAACCAGCGCCACTGGGAAGCGCCGACCCAGGCCTACGTGGCCGACCTGCTGCAAGGCCGCGACGGGCCGCGCGGCAAGGACTTCAACATGCGCTGGGTCGCGGCGATGGTCGGCGACGTGCACCGCATCCTCACCCGCGGCGGCATCTTCATCTATCCCTGGGACCGCAAGGACCCGGCCAAGCCCGGCAAGCTGCGGCTGATGTACGAGGCCAACCCCATGGCCATGCTGGTCGAGCAGGCCGGCGGCGCGGCGACCACCGGGCGCGCGCGCATCCTCGACATCCAGCCGACCTCGCTGCACCAGCGCGTGCCGGTGTTCCTGGGCTCCAAGGACGAGGTGGAGACCGCGACCGCCTACCACCTGCGCCACGACAGCGCGGCCGCATGAGCGGCGGTGCCGATTTCATCGAGGTCACGCCCGGCGCGCTGCCGGCCGAGGCCTGCGCCGCGATCGTCGCGCGCATGCGCGCCAGCGCCGACCTGCGCACCGGCGAAATCGGCGGCGGCGTCTATCCCGAACTCAAGCGCAGCCGCGACCTGTCGATCAGCGACCGCAGCGACTGGGCCGATGTCGCCCAGGCCCTGAACGTCGCGGTGTTCGGCGCCCTGACCGACTACCTGCGCAAGTATCCGCAGGCGCTGATCGCGCCGCTGATGCTGCAGCAGCCCGGCGCCGACGGCCGCCTGCAGCGGCTGACCGCCGAGGATTTCGCCGACATGGACGGCAAGCGCCTGGCCGGGCTGGTGCACACCTGCCTGCGGCCGGGCAAGGTCAACCTGCAGTGGTACGCCGCCGGCGAGG
The DNA here is from genome assembly GCA_023423235.1 of Pseudomonadota bacterium. Classification (GTDB taxonomy): domain Bacteria; phylum Pseudomonadota; class Gammaproteobacteria; order Xanthomonadales; family Xanthomonadaceae; genus Luteimonas. The sequence continues at coordinate 5,774 of JAFAFY010000179.1, read as the reverse complement.
GCGGTTATCCCTACTGGCACTGCGAGCTGTACCCGCGCGACGGCAGCGGCGAAACCCTGCACCGGCACCTGCTGTGGACGCTGTACCTCAACGACGGCTTCGACGCCGGCGAGACCGAGTTCCTGTTCCAGCAACGCAAGGTCGCGCCGCGCACCGGCGACCTGCTGATCGCACCGACCGCCTTCACCCATACCCATCGCGGCAACCGGCCCGAGGGCGGCGACAAGTTCATCGCCACCAGCTGGATCCTGTTCCAGCGCGCGGAAGCGTTGTACGGGGGAGGTTGAGGCGTGCTTGAGCCCCTCTCCCTCGGGGAGAGGGGTTGGGGTGAGGGGCGCCGTTCGCGCAGGGCCTGGGCGAGCGGATTACCTGTGCCGGCTTCGCAGGAAGCCTAAAAGTGGACTTCGCGGCGCGTTTCCCTCACCCCACCACGTGCTTCGCACGTGGTCCCCCCCGCTCCCGCAATGCGGGAGCGGGGCGTCGGTGTCATTCGCCGCTGGCGAATGACGGCATCTAGTTTCGGGGGTGGTTCAACACCAGCCAGTACAGCCCGATCTGCTTGACCACCTCGACGAACTTGCCGAAATCCACCGGCTTGCGGATGTAGCTGTTGACGCCCAGCGCGTAGCTGGCCTCGACGTCGAAGGGTTCGGTGCTGGTGGTCAGCACCACCACCGGCAGGCCGCGGGTGGCGGGATTGGCGCGCAGCGCCTGCAGGACTTCGCGGCCGTCCAGCTTGGGCAGGTTGAGGTCAAGCAGTACGATCGATGGCAGGTCGGCGGCATCGCGCTCGCTGTGGCGACCACGCGCGAACAGGTAATCCAGCGCTTCGGCGCCATCGCCGACCACGACCAGCTGGCTGTCGATACCGGCCTCGGCGAATGCGATGCGGGTCAGTTCGGCATCGTCGGGGTTGTCTTCGATCAGCAGGATCGTGTGTCGGGTCATTGCTGGGGCACACCTTCGTCCGGCACGGCCGGTAGCTCGATGGAGAACGTGCTGCCGGCCCCCTGCGCGGACTGCACCCGGATCTGTCCGCCCTGGGCGTGCGCAAGCCGTTGCGCGATGGCCAGGCCCAGTCCATGGCCGCCGCCATCGTCGGCGCTGTGCAGCCGACGGAAGGGTGAGAACAGCTTGTCAGCATAGCGCATGTCGAAACCGCGGCCGGCGTCGCGCAGGGTCAGCCGCAGACGGCCATCGGTGGTCTCGCCGCGCAGGGTGATCGACACCCGCGCGCAATCGGAGGAAAACTTCCAGGCGTTGTGCAGCAGCTTGCCCAGCATCTGCTTGAGCGCATGTTCGTCGCCCCAGGCCCACAGGTCCGGGGCGATGTCGATGTCGGCCGCGCGCGTGGGCTCGGCGTCCTGCAGCTCGGCGCAGATCCACACGCCCAGCAGGCTGATGTCGACCGCTCGCGGCGCGCGCGCTGCCTGGCCGGCCCGCATGTATTCGAGCAACGCGTCGATCAGCCCGCCAGCGGTGAGCGCAGCGCTGGAGATGCGCTGCAGATGCTGCTGCGCAGTGGCCTCATCGTCGCCGCGCGCGGCCAGGCGGCGCGAGAACTGCTCGATCGCGCGCACCGGCGCGCGCAGTTCGTGGGAAATGCCGAAAGCCAGCGTTTCCTGCTGGCGCTGGAGCTCGTGCAACGCGCTGACGTCCTGCAACTGCAGCAACAGCCGCGCCCCATCGTCCGCCGTGGTGGCCGGCAACGCGTGCAGATCCAGTTGCAGAAACCGCTGCCCACCATCGGCCGTGGTGACCGCGACCGGCAGCTGGTGCAGGCCGTCGCCGCCATCGGCCAGCGTTGCGATTGCGGCGTCGATCTGCGCCGCGACCGGCGCCAGCACCCGGCGATGCGCGGGTGTTCCGGTCAGCGTCGCCGGATCTTCGCCCAGCAGGCCGCCCAGCGCGCGGTTGGCCTGCAGCCAGCTGCCATCGGCCGAGAGCACGGCGATGCCGATGCGGAGATGGTCGAGGATCTGCGGCGAGATTCCCGCATCGATGCCGGCACCGGACACCCGGCTGGCCGCACGATCGGCACCGGCATTCGGCGCGGACGGCGGGCTTGGCGGCGTGGCGGCGGAATCGGACATCGGCAGGGAATCGACGGCGGCAGTGCGCGGATGCGGGGCACAGTGTAGGAAATCCCGCCGTCGAGGGCAGGTGCAGGCGCCGTGGATGCGACCGGGAAAGTCTCCGATGCCCGGCCCGGCAGGCACAGGTGAGGACTTGACGGCGCTCGTGGACACGCCCGCGCCTGCCCGCCCACGGGCGAGGACCGCCCGCCTGTCAGGAAGGTCGCTAGAACAACTGCCCCTGCGGCGAAGGCGCGCGTGGCGGCGTGAACAGGTCGGTGCGCAGCGGCGGCAGGCGGCCGAAGCCGAGCGCGCGGTGGGCGCGCCTGAAACGCGCCGAGAGAAGATCCGCGAACACGCCCTGCCCGCGCATGCGCGCGCCGAAGCGGCTGTCGTAATCCTTGCCGCCATGCAGTTGCTGCAACAGGCTGATCACGTGTGCGGCGCGGTCGGGGTAATGCAGCTCCAGCCATTCGCGCCACAGGGTCTTGAGTTCGTGCGGCAGGCGCAGCAGCACGTAGCCGGCCGAGCCGGCGCCGGCCTCGCGCGCGGCGCCGAGGATCGCCTCGAGTTCATGGTCGGTGATCATCGGGATGACCGGGGCCACCATCACCCCCACCGGCACGCCGGCCTCGGCCAGCGTGCGCATCGCACGCAGACGCTCATGCGGGGCGGATGCGCGCGGTTCCATCTTCGCCGACAGGCGGTTGTCCAGCGTGGTCACCGAGAAATGCACGGTCGCCAGGCCCTCGGCGGCCAGCGGCGCCAGCAGGTCGAGGTCGCGCAGCACCAGCGCGTTCTTGGTGATCAGGCTGAAGGGATGCCGGGTCTCGGCCAGCACCTCGATCAGCTGCCGGGTGACGCGGTAGCGACGCTCGATCGGCTGGTAAGCGTCGGTATTGATGCCCAGCGCGATCGGCGAGCAGACATAGGTGCGGCGCGCCAGTTCCGCGCGCAGGCGCTCGGCGGCGTTGGTCTTGGCGAACAGCCGGGTCTCGAAATCCAGCCCCGGCGAGAGGTCGAGATAGGCGTGCGAGGGCCGGGCGAAACAGTAGACGCATCCATGCTCGCAGCCACGGAACGGATTGACCGACTGGCTGAAGCCCACGTCCGGCGACTGGTTGCGGCTGACGATGCTGCGGGCCTGTTCTTCGACCACCACCGTGCCCGGCGCGCTGGCTTCGTCCTGCAGCGCCTGCAGGTTGTCCCAGCCGTCGTCCTCGGCCGCGGCGCTGCGTTGCTCGAACCGCCCGGCGACCCACGAGGCGGAACCGCGGCCCTTGATCGCGGTCGGTTGCGGCGGACGGACGGGGCCACGGGCAGGCATTGCGGCAGTCTGCCGGTGGCGCGTCTCAGGCCATGCGACGGCGCGCGTCTGAATACGCGGCACGGGGCGTGTCCGGTTCTGGCGCCCCCGCGCGTTGGATGGGCTGAAACCAGATCGCGCAGATGCGATTCAAAAGGGGGTTTCATGCGCAATCGCCAACTGCCGGCGCCGGGCGCCCGTGTTTGTGGTCGAGGGGCGGATCGGCGCCGCGACCGTTCCGTTTCGCTACGGTGGCTGGCGCCAGCGGCAGCGGGGCCCGGTCTGCCGCGGCGCGCCGGCGCCCTGCCCTTGCATGCCCACGGGATCCCGTGGGCATGAGCAGCGCTTCCGAGGCGGTCGTCGCCCGCCACTGCGCCATCTGGTTCGGCGTGCCCAGCAACCGCGACCAGGCTTTGTTCGCCGCCCATGGCTGGCGCCTGCGCACGGTGCAGCTCGACTGCGCGCGCCAGCTCGGCATGCGCGGCAACGACGTGGTGATCGCGGTGGCCGACCTGCGCTGCGTGCTCCCGGGACAGCTGGATGCGCTGGATCGGACCCTGTCGGAGTATCCCGAGCTGCCAATGCTGGCGCTGCTCGATCCCGATGCGCCGGACCACGACGGCGACCCGCTGCGCGAGCGCGTGCTGCGTGCCTGCCACGCCACCCTGCATGCGCCGATCGACCCGGCGCGTCTGGCCGACACCCTGGCGCGGCTGCAGCCGGCGCAAGCCCCGCGCCGCGACATCGACAGCATCGGCGGCCGCAGCCCGGCGATGCTGGGCGTACGCGCGATGCTGCACCGCTACGCCGAGGTGGAACTGCCGGTGCTGATTACCGGCGAATCGGGCACCGGCAAGGAGCTTGCGGCGCATGCGCTGCACGACCTGTCACGGCGCCGCGATCGCCCGTTCGTGGCGATGAACTGCGGCGCGATCGCGCCGACCCTGGTGCAGTCGGAACTGTTCGGCCATGAGCGCGGCGCGTTCACCGGCGCGGCGACCCGGCGCCTGGGCCTGTTCGAATCGGCCGATGGCGGCACCGTGTTCCTCGACGAGATCGGCGACCTGCCGCTCGACGCCCAGACCAACCTGCTGCGGGTGCTGCAGGAAGGCACGATCGAGCGTCTGGGCAGTTCGCGCCCGGTGCACGTCGACGTGCGCGTGCTGGCGGCCACCCACGTCGATCTCGACGCCGCGATCGCCCGCGGCAGTTTCCGCGAGGACCTGTACTACCGGCTGGACGTCCTGCGCCTGCAACTGCCGCCGCTGCGCGCGCGCGGCGACGACGTGGAACTGCTGGCGCGGGAATTCCTCGACGCGTTCCGGGCCCACAACCCGGTGCAGGCGCGCGGCTTCAGCACCGCCGCGCGCCAGTGCCTGCGCCAGCACGACTGGCCCGGCAACGTGCGCGAGCTGATGAACCGCGTGCGTCGCGCGGCGGTGGTCGCCGAACAGGCGCTGATCGAACCGCGCGACCTGCAGCTGGGGCCGGCCAGTGCGCAGGTGGTGGCGCTCGACGACCACCGCACCCGCACCGAGCGCCAGGCGCTGCTCGATGCCCTGCGCGAGACCGGATGCAACGTCAGCGCCAGCGCGCGGCGCCTGCGGGTCTCGCGGGTCACCATCTACCGGCTGTGCCGCAAACACGGCGTGTCGCTGGACGAGATGCGCTGAGGCGGCGTAGTCCGGCGTCGGTTTCGGGCGGCACCCGCGTTTTCCTTATCCGCTTGCAGGAAAGGTGGCAGAAGCCCCTGCGCCATGGTGTCCAACGGCTGGCCGGGCGGCGGAGGGAGCATGCGGAAGACCGTCGCTGCTGCTGCGCTTCCCGCTCGGGCGCGCGAAGCGCACGGATGTCCGGTCGGGCGCGCCTGTGACATCCAAGCTGCGGCGTGCAAGCCGTTCGTCGCGAAGATGCCCCGTGGGAAAGGAACAGCGCATATCGCTCGCAAGCCTGGCGCGGCGGCTGAAGGACAGCGCATGCGGCGGCAGTGGGGTGGCTGGCCATGGTGCTCGAAAGACCATCGCAAGCAAGGATCCGGAGTTGGCACACCAAAGGTGCCGCAAGCGGACCCTTCGAGCCATGCGCCGGTTCGCGCAATGCACGCAGCCGCTTGTTGTCAGCGGCACCCCGGCCGTTGCGTGGGTCCGGCGACACCGGTGCATGCCGGCATTCGCACCGATGCCTGCACGGCCTTCCACCATGCAGGGCGCAGGCAATGCCCTACAGCGCGTAGGGCACCTTCATGGTCAGGCTGAAGTCGGGCGCGTCCGGGGTCAGGCCGATGCCGAGCACGCCGACGAAGGTCGCGCTCGGGGTCATGGCATGGGTGACGCCCAGGCTCAACGTCGCCGCGTTGGCGTCGCTGCCGATCAGCTTCACCCAGTCGGCGCCTT
>JAFAFY010000136.1 GCA_023423235.1 Pseudomonadota bacterium | reverse complement strand
GGGCAGAAGGTCGAGGGCGCCAAGGCCGCGGCAAACATGACCGACGCCGCGGCCACCGGCAACGGCAAGGCCGCGCAGGCCGAGCCGCGCGCCGCGCGCGGGGTTGCTGCCGCCAAGCCGGTCGCTGCAAAGCCCGCCGCAGGCAAGGGCGCTGCCGGCAAGGCCGACACCGCGCAGCCGTCGCTGCTCAGCCGGATCGGCCGTGGCCTGCGCAAGCTGGTCACGCGCGCGCCGCAGGGCCATCACTGACGGCCGCAGGCGTCGGATCGACGCGGCGGCATCCGTACCGATGCCGCCGTCCCCCGGCCGGTGTTTGACCAGGCCGTGACGGCGCGGCGCACCAGTGGGGCGTCGCACGAAAGCCTCGCAGGGCAACGATGCCGCTGTCGCCATCTGCGATACTTGCCGGCATGAGCGTCCTGCGATTCGACAATGTCAGCAAGCAGTATCCGGGCGGCCATGTCGCCCTGTCGGAAGTGAGTTTCGACGTCGCCGCCGGCGAGATGCTGTTCGTCACTGGCCATTCCGGTGCCGGCAAGAGCACCCTGCTCAAACTCATCCATCTCGCCGAGCGGCCGAGCCGCGGCGCGGTGGTGTTCGCAGAACGCAACCTGCTCAAGGTGCGCGGGCGCAAGGTGGCGATGCACCGGCGCGAGGTCGGCGTGGTGTTCCAGGACCACCGCCTGCTGCCCGACCGCAGCGTGTTCGACAACATCGCCCTGCCGCTGATCCTGCGCGGCATGCGCCGCAGCGAGATCGGCAAGCGCGTGCGCAGCGTGCTCGAGCGGCTGGGCCTGGGCAACCGCGAACGCGCGCTGCCCGGCGAGCTGTCGGCCGGTGAGCAGCAGCGCGTCGGCATCGCCCGCGCGATCGTCGGCGAGCCGCGCCTGCTGGTGGCCGACGAGCCCACCGGCAATCTCGACCCCACGCTGTCGGCCGAGATCATGGCGCTGTTCGCCGAACTGCCCGGGCGCGGCACCAGCGTGCTGATCGCCAGCCACGACCTGGGCCTGGTCAAGCGCATGAAGAAGCGCACCCTGGTACTCGATCACGGCACGTTGGCCGACGACATCTCGCCGGAGGACCTGGCCGATGCCTGAGGCGTCCCGCAACCCGTCCGCGCGCAGTGGCGCATCGCCTGTCGGCACCTGGGTCGACCATCATGTCTACAGCGTGGTCGCCAGCCTCGGCCGCCTGTTCCGCAAACCTTGGTCGGCGGCGCTGACCATCGGCGTGATGGCGGTCGCGCTGGCGCTGCCGCTCGGCCTGTGGCTGGTGTTGGGCAACGTGGCCCGGCTCGGCGGCAGCATCGATGCCTCGCGCCAGATCAGCGTGTTCCTGGTCCAGGACATCGACAGCGCCCGGGTCGGCACGCTGGCAGGTGAGCTGCGCGGTCGCGGCGACGTCGGCGCGATCGAGCACCGCACGCCCGAGGCAGGCCTGGCCGAGTTGCGCGAACGCGGCGAGTTCGGCGATGCGCTCGACGTGATCGACGAGAACCCATTGCCGCATGTGCTGATCGTGACCCCGTCCGGCGACGAGACGCAGCTGGTCACGGCGCTGCGGGCGCTGCCCGAAGCCGAGCTGGTGCAGCACGACACCCAGTGGCGACAGCGGCTCGACGGCTGGCTGCAGTTCGGCGGCCGCGTGGTCTGGGTGCTGGCCGCGCTGCTGGGGCTGGGCGCGCTGCTGGTGGTCGGCAACACCGTGCGCCTGGACATCCAGTCGCGGCGCGAGGAACTGGGCGTGCTGCAGCTGCTGGGCGCGACCGATGGCTTCATCCGCCGGCCGTTCCTGTATCTGGGCGCGTGGTACGGGCTGGGCGCGGGCGCGCTGGCGCTGGCGTTGCTGGGCGCTGCAGGCGCCGCGTTGCAGGTGCCACTGGCGGAACTGGCCGCGAGCTACGGCACCACGTTCATGCTGCGCGGCTTCGGCCCGCTGCAGGCGCTGATCGTGTTGGCGGCCTCCACCGCGCTTGGCTGGCTGGGCGGCGGCATCGTCACCGGCCATTTCCTGCGCCAGACCCGACCCACCGAGACCTGACCATGGCCCTGCAGGACCTGCGCCACCTCACCAGTGCGGCGCCCCGGGTGATGATCGTCGACGGCTCGAAGCTGGTGCGCCGGCTGATCGGCGACGTGCTGCGGCAGTCGCTGCCGGATGTCGAGGTGGTCGAATGCGCGGGCCTGGCCGACGCGCGCGCGGCGCTGGCGCAGGCACCGGTCGACCTGGTCAGCACCGCGCTGGTGCTGCCTGACGGCGAAGGCCTGCAGTTGGCGCGCGCGGTGCGCGAGGCCGCCGGGCAGCGCTACGTGCCGGTGATCGTGGTGTCCGGCGATGCCCAGGCGCACCTGGAGGCGCGCAGTTTCACCGAGGACATCACCGACCATTTCGACAAGGCCGAGGGCCAGCGCGCGCTGGCCGAGTTCATCCGCGGCTACGTGCATCCGGCGCCGATCCCCGACGCCCACGTGCTGTACGTCGAGGACAGCCGCACGGTGGCGCTGGCGACCCGACGCATGCTCGAAGCGCAGCAGATGCGCGTGACCCACGTGCTCAGCGCCGAGGATGCACTGGCCTATCTGGCGTCCTACCGCGACACCCCCGGCGCGCCCGGCGCCGATTTGCTGCTGACCGATGTGTATCTCAAGGGCGCGCTCAGCGGCCACGACCTGCTGCAGGCGGTGCGCGGCGATTTCGGTTACGGCAAGCGCCGGCTGCCGGTGCTGGTGATGACCGGCGACGGCAACCGCGACAACCAGGTCGGCCTGCTGCGCGATGGCGCCAACGACCTGGTGATCAAGCCGACCGAGGAACGCCTGCTGGCGACCAAGGCGCTGTTCCAGTTGCGGCTGGGGCAACTCGGCCGCGAGCCTGGCGTTGCGACCGGGGAGGCCGCCGCGCCATGAGCCGCGGGACCGGCGCCGGTTGCGCATCCGTGCGGCGCATCGCCGCCGCTGCGCGTCTGCCGGTCGCACGACCGTTGCGTGGCACCTGGCGATGAGCGAGTCGCGCATCCGCCTCGAACCCGCGTGGAAGGCCCGGGTCGGCGACTGGCTGCAACGCGAGGACATGCAGGCGCTGTCGGCGTTCCTGCGCGAGCGCCGCGCCGCCGGTGCGCGCATCCACCCGCCGCTGCCGCAGGTGTTCGCCGCGTTCGACGCCACCCCGTTCGACGCGGTCAAGGTGGTGATCCTGGGCCAGGACCCCTACCACGGCCCCGGGCAGGCGCATGGCCTGGCGTTCTCGGTGCTGCCGGACGTGCGCATCCCGCCGTCGCTGGACAACATCTTCAAGGAGATCCAGCGCGACCTCGGCCTGGCGCGGCCCGACCACGGTTACCTGATGCCCTGGGCGCAGCGCGGCGTGCTGCTGCTCAACGCGGTGCTGACCGTCGAGGAAGGCCGCGCCGGCTCGCACCAGGGGCGCGGCTGGGAAGGCTTCACCGACCACGTCGTCGATGTGCTCAACCGCGAGCGCGAGGACCTGGTGTTCCTGCTGTGGGGCAGCTACGCCCAGGCCAAGGGCAAGGTCATCGATACCCAGCGCCATTGCGTGCTGCGCGCGCCGCATCCCTCGCCGCTGTCGGCGCACCGCGGGTTCCTGGGCTGCAGCCATTTCTCCAAGGCCAACGCCTTCCTGCGCAAGCGCGGCAAGGCGCAGGTCGACTGGTCGCTGCCGCCGCGCGCGTCGCTGGCGCTGTGATGCGCAGCGTCGCCGCCACCCGCTACGTCACCCCGCTGCGCGAGGGCGGCTCGCTGCCGGCCGTGGTCGAGGGCGACGACGATGGCCTGTACGTGATGAAGTTCCGCGGCGCCGGGCAGGGCGCCAAGGCGCTGGTGGCCGAGCTGATCGCCGGCGAGCTGGCGCGGTTGCTGGGCCTGCCGATTCCCGAGATCGTGCTGATGACCCTCGACCCGGACCTGGCCGCGACCGAGCCCGACCCGGAGATCCAGCACCTGATCCGCGCCAGCGCCGGCTGCAACCTCGCGCTGGACTATCTGCCCGGCGCGATCAACTTCGATCCCGCGGTCGATCCGCCCGACGCCGGCCTGGCCTCGCGGATCGTCTGGTTCGATGCCTTCGTCTGCAATGTCGACCGCACCGCGCGCAACACCAACCTGCTGG